>JBDSQP010000123.1:0-5078 GCA_039929755.1 Aeromicrobium sp.
CGGCGCTCCTCATCGACTCAAGGGAACCCTCGTTCGAAACGGTCGGCGCGGCATGGGGCGAAGCCGGCCTCTCACTCGTCGTCATCGACACGAGCACCCGCCATGCTCTGGGAGACGGCCGATACGCCGAACGCAGGGCCGAATGCGTTGCTGCCGCCAACATCCTGGGGCTGTCGCATTTAGCCGATGCAGGCCCGGATGCGGTCTTCAAGCTCGACGACGATGTGCTGAAGGCACGCACACGCCACGTCATCACCGAAACGGCTCGGGTGCGAGGAGCAGTTCGTGCAATGCGCGCCAACAACTGGACACAATTCGGCACAATGCTCACCGCGTCCCACACCTCGTTGAAGGACGACTTTGCTGTCAGCCGAATGGAGCTGGACATCGCCGTCGAAGCCGCCCTCGAGGCAGGCGCGCTCGGCGCCCGGATGACCGGTGGTGGCTTCGGCGGGAGCGTCATCGCTCTCATCGATTCCTCGCTTCGCGCCTCTTTGGCCGACAAGGTTTCTGCCCGGTTTTCGTTCCACCAATTCGCGGCGCCGACGTTCTTCGCAGTTTCGCCGTCGGTGGGCACCCGCGAGGTCGCCTCGTGAGAACCTTGACTTGTGACCGATAGACACCGCATCGCATACCAGGGAGAGCCTGGCGCGAATTCGCACATCATCTGCAAAGAGGCCTACCCCGAGTGGGAGGCCGTGGCCTGCGCCTCGTTCGAGGACGTCTTCTCAGCCGTCAGTGACGGGTCAGCCGATCTGGCGATGATCCCGATCGACAATTCGATCGCGGGCCGTGTGGCCGACATCCACCATTTCTTGCCGACCTCGAATCTGCACATCATCGCCGAACATTTCCTGCCGATCCAGTTCCAGCTGCTCGGCATTCCCGGCTCGAGCGTCGATACGATCAAGACCGTCCACAGTCACGTCCATGCACTCGGCCAGTGCCGCAAGATCATCCGCAAGCTCGGCCTAACCCCGGTCATCTCCGGTGACACGGCCGGTTCGGCACGAGAGATCGCCGACGCCCAGGACCCCAGCAGGGCATCGCTGGCAACCACACTCGCGGCCGAGATCTATGGTCTCGAGGTGCTGGCCGCCGATGTCGAGGACGAGGATCACAACACGACCCGGTTCGTCGTGCTCTCGCGTGACTATGTCGAGGCACCGGCGAACAACGGTCCGACCGTGACGACTTTCATCTTCAATGTCCGCAACCTCCCGGCAGCGCTTTACAAGGCACTCGGCGGTTTCGCCACCAATGGCGTCAACATGACAAAACTCGAGAGCTACATGGTCGGCAGCGAGTTCACAGCCACTCAGTTCCTCGCAGAGGTCGACGGCCATCCCGAAGATACTCCCGTCAAAAGGGCACTCGAGGAGCTCGCGTTCTTCACGACCGAGGTCAAGGTCATGGGCGTTTATCCTGCGGACCCCTACCGCGCCGAATCCTCGGCATGACCTCCCGGCTCGACTGGTGGACCCGAAATCGGGACACCGGCCGATCGGCTCTCTTTCAGGCGCCGAATCCGGCAATACTCGTCTTTTTCGGGTCGTATGTACTGCGCTGGTTCACCGGCGACAACCTCGACCACAAGCTGGTTTTCGTCGGGATGGGCGCGTTGATCGCCTGGGCGCTCGACGAGCTCATTCGCGGTTCCGCACCGGTTCGCAAAGTGCTGGGCCTGGTGGTGCTCTCCTGGGAGATCGTTCACCTCTTCTTCTAGTTACAGAGCCTGGTTGTAGAGCTGGCTCTAGCGTCTGGCGTTAGCCTTGCGATCATGAAATACCCGCAGGATGTGCCCGTCTTGACCGACGGCGTAGTCACGCTGAGGGCCCATCGCGAGGCCGACGTTCCTGCAATCGTCGAGATGTGTGCCGACCCGGAGATGCAGCGCTGGACGTCTGTCCCCCTCGATAATTCTCTTGAGGACTCCCGGCGCTTCGCAACGGAGACCATGAAGACGGCCTGGGAACAGATGAACCATCGGGGCTGGGCGATCGAGGCCAATGACGACGGCGGCATGGCCCGTTTCGCTGGCAACATCGACATCCGCGACTCGCCGGTGGCAACCGTCGGATACGCACTGCATCCCTGGGCCCGTGGTCGCGGCGTGATCACCAAGGCACTTGATCTCGCCGGAAACTGGGCCTTCACCGAAGGCGGGGTCGAGATCATCCAATGGGCGTCGCACGTCGGCAACGTCCCCTCATTGCGCGCCGCGTGGGCCGCCGGATTCACCCTCAATGGAACCCAGCCCGGAATCCTGTATGAACGCGGACAAGTCATCGATGCGTGGACGGCGTACCGGCGGTTCGGCGAGAAGCCGGGCCCAAAGACGACGTGGCTCGACTCCCCTGTCGTCGAGGGTGCCAACGTCAGATTGAGGCCGTTCCGAATGGATGATGTCCCGCGAATCGTCGAGACGTGCACGGATGAGACCTCGCAATATTGGCTTGCCGAACTGCCCAAGCCGTACACGGAAACTACCGCGAGGGACTATCTCCACACCAGCACGTGGCTCGCAGCGACCGGCAACAAGGCGACGTGGGCGGTCGCCGACCGAAGCACCGATCAATTGGTCGCGAACATCGCGATCATGGGCCTCGACAACGACCCCACCAGCGGCGAAGTCGGCTATTGGGCGCATCCCGAAGCACGCGGCAAAGGGCTCATGACCGAGGCCACCGGGCTGTTGGTCGAACACGCCTTTGGGGCGATGAACCTGCGCCGGCTCTCCCTCATGGCTGCGACCGCCAATACCGCGAGCAACAAGGTTGCCCTGAAGAACGGATTCGTGGTCGTCGGCACCGAGACGCGATCAGAGCCGCTCGGCGACGGCACGTTCGCGGACATGAACGTCTACGAATTGTTCCCTCCAGCCTGAGGATGCGGGGGTTATCCTCGGCAATGTATGCAGGTAATACTCCACATGGCATTGACGCCTCTGGCCATTGGTGCGCTGGCGCTTCTCAACGAGCGGCCGATGCATCCGTACGAGATGTATCAAACGCTCCTGGAACGACACGAGGACCTGCTCATCAAGGTGCGGCCCGGCTCGCTCTATCACACGGTCGAGCGCCTTGAGAAGTCAAAATTCGTCAACGCGACCGGCACCGAACGCGAGGGGAATCGCCCCGAACGCACGATGTACGCGATCACCTCAGCCGGCGAGGAAGCCTTGCAGTCCCGGATCACCGAGGTCCTCACCGATCCGGTCAACGAATACCCCGTGTTTCCGGTCGGGCTCAGCGAATCACACAACCTTCCGAGCAAAAAAGTCGTTGACTGCCTCAATACTTATGTGGAAAGGCTCGACAAACAGATCTCCGAAATCCGTGCGCTCCTCGACGTCGCGCGCGGTCAGAACATCCCCGAAGCCTTTTGGCTCGGCGGGGACTACATCGTCAACATAAAAATTGCCGAACGTGAATGGGTTTCAACCCTGATCGACCGGCTTGCATCGAAGGACCTGACATGGCCAATCCATCCGTAACCGATGTCGCCGACGACTACAACCCGTGGCCGGCCCTTTGGGCGTTAGTGCTCGGTTTCTTCATGATCCTCGTGGATTCGACCATCGTCTCGGTCGCCACGCCAGTGATCAAGGAGGAACTCAACACCACCTACAACGCCGTGCTGTGGGTGACGAGCGCTTACCTGCTCGCCTACGCGGTGCCGCTGCTCATCACGGGGCGACTCGGGGACCGCTTCGGCCCCAAGAATCTCTATATGGCGGGCCTGACACTCTTCACTCTTTCTTCCCTGTGGTGCGGCTTGACTGGCAGTGTCGAGATCCTCATCGTCGCCCGCATCTTCCAAGGGCTCGGAGCCTCGATGATGACACCGCAGACGATGTCCGTCATCACGCGTACGTTCCCCGCCTCCAACCGCGGCCAGGCCATGGCCCTGTGGGGTGCGACCGCCGGCGTCGCCACCCTCGTCGGCCCGATCCTCGGTGGCATCCTTGTCGACACCGCCGGCTGGGAATGGATCTTCTTCATCAACGTGCCGATCGGCATCCTCGCGCTCTACCTGTGCTGGAAGCTCGTCCCATCGCTCCAAACACATTCGCACAGCTTCGACATCGTCGGTGTCGTGCTGAGCGGTATCGCGATGTTCTGCATCGTCTTCGGAATCCAGGAAGGTGAGAAGTACGACTGGGGCCAGATGACCGGTCTTATCTCGGTCCCTGCCCTGATCGCCTTTGGTCTCGTCGTGCTTGCTGGCTTCCTCTGGTGGCAGTCGCAGATCAAGACCGAGCCGCTCATTCCCCTGAGCATCTTCCGGGACCGCAACTTTTCCCTCGCCAATATCGCCATCAGCACGATCGGCTTCTCGATCACGGCAATGGCTTTCCCTTTCTTCCTCTATACGCAGAGCGTCCGCGAACTCAGCGCGACCAAGGGAGCGTTGTTCCTCGTGCCGATGGCCCTGTTGTCAGGTGCGCTCGCGCCGTTCGTAGGCAAACTCACCGATCGAATCCACCCTCGTACGATCACGGCGATCGGTTTCGCCTCAGGTGCTGCGTCGATGTTCTGGCTCAGCCATGAGATGACCCCCGAGAGCAAGGCCTGGCAGATCCTCTTGCCGATGGCGCTTCTTGGCGTGGCCAGCGCGTTCATCTGGGCACCTCTCGCTGCCACCGCGACACGCAATCTTCCAATGGCCCAGGCCGGTGCGGGTGCGGGCATCTACAACACAACGCGACAGGTCGGCGCTGTCCTCGGCAGCGCCGGTGTCGCCGCCCTGATCCAGGCCCGTTTCGACGCCAACCTGCCCGGTTTCGACGCGAGTGGCGCCGGTCAGCAGACCGGCGGAAAGTTGCCGCCGGCCATCGTCCAGCAGTTCAGCGACTCGATGGCTCAGTCAGTCCTGCTACCGGCGATGGTGTTGCTCATCGGACTGGCGGCCGCACTCGCCTTTGCCAGGCCTGACCACGTCGCAGCGCGCGCAGCAGCGAAGGCCAGCACCAAGTAGGAACCCCGGGGCTCTACCCAAATTCTCATCAAGTGAGATCAGATCTCACATTGTGGTCATGGGGAGTGCTGTCGTGAAATCGCCCTACGTTTGTGGTC
>JBDSQP010000124.1:0-12628 GCA_039929755.1 Aeromicrobium sp.
TGATTACCTCGAGGATGGCCGAGCCGGTGCGGCGCGCGACGCGTTGTGTGACTGGGAAACGTTTGAACATCTTCCGCACGCGCAGGGGAATCGGGCCGTCCGACTTCGGCGTCACCCAGATCGCGGTGCGCTGATAGACCGTGAGTTCGTCAAGGACCGGCGCGATTTCGGGGATGAGTTGAACCGCGGTCGCACCGGTGCCGATGACAGCGGCCTTCTTGCCGGCCAGATCGTAGGAGTCGTCCCACTTGGTCGTATGGATGACCTTGCCGGCGAATGTCTCGATGCCGGGAATGTCGGGCATACGCGGCTGCGACAGGAACCCGGTCGCGGCAAGAAGGTATTTGGCCGTGATGGATTCTGCCTGGTGAGACGTTGCTGTGGCGACGTTGACGATCCAGTGTTCGTTGTCCTCGTCCCACCGCGCACCTTCGACGACGCTGTTGAATCGCATGAGTTCGCGCAGGCCGTATTTGTCGGCAACGTGATCGCTGTATGCCTTGAGTTCGGCGCCTGGCGCGTACAGGCGCGACCAGTTCGGGTTCGGCTCGAACGAGTAGGAGTAGGTCGATGAGGGGATGTCGACGGCGAGCCCTGGATAGCGATTGACGTGCCACGTTCCACCGAGGTCATCCTCGCGTTCGAGGATGACGATGTTGTGCAGGCCGAGACGCTTGAGTTGGATCGCTGCACCCATACCTCCGAAGCCGGCGCCGATGACTGCTGCGTCGTACTGTGCTGAATGGTTCAGGGGCGTTGCGGACATGCGAGGTCTCCCGTTGTCGACATTTCGGATACTGACGGTATCTGAAACAGTAAATCACGTACTGCGGGTATGTGACAACCCCGATGTCACATCGACGTGCCGCGATCACCCGATTGCATGGGCGAGAGCGGCGTGATGGGGCAGGATGGCCATATGACGCTTGAAATCACGGTGAGGGGCTACGCCGAAAAGCATTATCCGGCGGAGATCGCAGAGGTCCAGCTCTCTGCTGCCATTGAAGGGCACGAAAAGGAACGGGTTCTTCACGATGCCGTTGCGATCCAGAAACCGCTGACCAAGCAACTGGCCGAGCTCGTCGAAAAAGGTGCCGCAACCAAATGGTCAAGCGATCAGGTGCGTGTCTACAGCCGCCATCCGTGGGGTCCAAATGGCGAGCGACTGGACCTGACTCACTACGCAAATCTTTCGGTGTCGGCCGAGTTCACCGACTTCGAACGGCTCAGCGGTTTCATCGACTACTGGGCGGGCAAGGACGGCGTCGAGATCGGAGGGGTGGCTTGGGACGTGACCGCCCGCAACCGACGCACCTATGAGAGCGACGTTCGGAGGGCAGCAGTTGACGAGGCCGTCGCCAAGGCGCAAAGCTATGCCGATTCGTTGCGAAAGGGCCGCGTGCATGCTGTCCAGCTTGCCGACCCCGGGATGCTTCATCACGACCATGTCCGGCCCGAATTCGCCATGGCCAAGAGTGCTCTGATGGATTCCGGAGCGAGTTCGCAGCTCCAGATCACCCCGGAAGACATTGTGATCTTCGTCGAAGTCGACGCAAAGTTCCTGGCCGACTGAAGCGCTCTCTGAGCGTGACTGAGGCAGTTTTGCATCCCTGACCTGCACAAATGTGCCATTCCGCACAGCGCGATTAGTTGGTCGTCAGGCATACCGTGGGTATCGTGGGGCCCATGTATTGGAAGCGATGGCGCACGAGGCTGGCCGGTCTCACAAGGTTCGGCTACCGCGCAGGCATACGCAGCGGGCGTTTGCTCATCCCCGGGCGCCAGGGTCCGATGGAAGGCGCCTACCAACGCGCAGTGCTCCACGACACCTTCAGTCTCCGGGCCCGCCTGTTGCAGCGCGCAGCGCGCCTGGTCGCCCAGCCGGTGCTCCGTTTTGCTCCCATCAACGGCACAACGATCAAGACCGCACGTTCATTCGAAAGGGTCTCGGCCAGGGGGCCACGCTCGCGTTTTGTCGAGCCGATCGGCTACACGCTCGGCGGTGTGCGAGTCGAATCGATGACCCACCGCTGGGGACCCTCGAGCAATATGACGATCCTCTACTTCCATGGCGGCGGATTCATGTCCGGCGGCATCGAATCCCACCGCCGCATGTGCGAAACCCTTGCCCGATTCAGCGGTGCGAATGTCATCTCGGTCGACTACGTCCAACTCCCCGAAGGCACGGTTGCCGACTCGGTCCAGGATGCGATCAATGCGTATGCGGGCCTGTTGGACATGACGCTCGATCCGGACAAGATCGTCGTCGCCGGCGACTCGGCCGGTGGCTATCTTGCGATGAAGGTTGCCGAGCTGGCGACCCGTCGTGAACTGTTGCCCCCGGCGGCAGTTCTTTGTTTTTCACCGATGCTCAGCCTCGATCCCGAACGACATGACAAGGCCGTCGAGCGGATCCATCCGATCAACGACGCCTACCTGCCGCCGAAGCGCCTTCACAAGATCCGGGCAATGTGGAATCCGCAGGGCTCGGTGATCGAGGGTTTTGCTGCGCCTCTGCATGCCAGCGCCTACATCAAGTCGCCGGTGTTCTTTACGGCCGTCGAAGACGAAATTCTGCGCCCCGAAATCGAAGCCATGTCGATGTTGCTGGCCGACAAGGGCATCGAGGTCGAGACGCACATCTGGCGCAAACAGGTTCACGCATTCCCCGTGCTCGCGGACTTCTTGCCCGAGAGCAGACATGCCCTGAAACTTGCCGCCGCGTTCGCGCGGATCGCGGTCGGGGACATCGAACGCGTCGTCCACGTTGAGCCCGAAGCGCCCGAAGTCCCGACTGCGTTCGAACCACTCGCCGAGGATGAACTTGGCGAGACCGTATGGATCGATGAGAAGACCGCCTCGGAATCCTTCGTCGACGGCGAAACTCTCGTCGGTGAAGTCGTCTTTGACGAACCGGCCGATGCCCGCGACTTCGAAAACCAGACCGAGGACGAGGACGACATCATCGATGGCGAGCTCGTCGATGACAAGCCGGGCACCTGGTACCCGGCTTCGGCGAGCTGACCTACCGGAAGCTCAGCTTCAGCGTGCCGCGAATAACCCGGTCGCCGTCCTTTGTCGCCGACAATCCGAAGGACTGAAGTTCCTTCAGCTGAGCAAGATCCCTCTTGTCCGACGCCGACAATTCCATGCCGCGCGCAGCCTTGACGATCTTGGCGATGTCGAGGAAGAACCCTCCGTAGGCCGACTCATCCCGGTCGATGACACTCTTGAACGATTCGCTGTCGCTCAGCTTCTTGCCGCTCTTGAAGTCCTTGGCGAACGTTTCATTGGTGGCGAGCACCGCGCCGTCCTTGGTCGTCACGACAGCAAGTTCGATTCCGGTGAACTGTGCGACCTTGGCTGCGATCTGCTTGGCCAGCTTGGTCGCAGCGGCCGAGTCCGAATGCATGGCGATGGCGATGTCGAGCTTGTTGAGGTCCTGGGGACCCGAGAAGGTCTCGAGAATCGAGAGGTTGCTGTCCCCGGCGACGAGGGTGAGGTTGTCGCCGAGCAGGGTCTTGAGATCCTGCGGAAGCTTGAAGCCGCTCTCGTCCTCGATCAGCTTGAGCGTGGAGTCGATTTCTTCCTGGGCGAAGCCCTGGGTCAATGACGACCATTGCGTGTCGACCTGTTTGGCCCCACCGGAGACGGACGCCACGAACAGTGACTTGGCTGGCAAGGCGCCCAGGTTGACGGTCGCAACCTTGCCGATGTCATCGCGTGTATGACCGATTCCGGTGAATTCGACATTGTTGTCGCCTGCGCGAAGTGTGAAAGCAGCCGAACGGACGTTCTGAAGCGACTTGTCCGCCGCCCCGCCTCCGAACATGCTGTCGCCGCCGGCTTTGTTCAGGACTCCTGCGTCGACCCATACCGACGCAATGCCCTGGTCACCGAGACTCTGCATGTCCTCGGTGAAGGCGCGTTTGGCCGACAGCGGCTTATTGACTGCGTACTTCGCAGCAGCGGCGGCGGCCTTTTGGGTCTCGGCCACCAAGGCATAGCCCTTGGCGAAGACGATGCCGGGATCGGAGAGGTTCTGGCAACCGGTGGCGAGCGCGATCCCCTTGCGCGCCGCCTTTTCGTCGGTCACCTGGATGGCGACGAGCGCTGACAGGTCGGATGTAGCGGCGATTCCGATGCGGTCGCCGAGCCAAGGCTTGATGTCTTTGTCGTAGTCGACGTTCTTGCAGTCCTTACCGAGGATCTCCTCGGTGATGTCCTTGCGCAGATCTTGCGTATCGGTCTTGATTCCGAGTTCCTTGGCGACATTGGGCGCCTTTTTGATCAGCTTGAACAGTTTGATCTTTTGCGACGCGGACGGGTCGGCGTCGAGTCGGGCATAGGCCGCCACGTTGGCCGGCAGAACTTCGTCGGGTTGCGTGCCGCCGCCGCCGAGCAGTTGCCAGGCGAACGCACCTCCACCGATAAGGACGATCGGGACGGCGATGGCCGCGACAATCAAACCCTTGGGACGCGGCTTGGGGGCAGCGGGAAGAACGGTGGTTTCGGTCATGGGGTTCCTAGTCAGCGATCACGGCGGATTTGTGAGCATATCTAGAGGGTCGGACACGGTGGCAGCTTTTGCGAAACATCGCGGGTAACAAACAATCAGGCTTGACTGTTTGTTGAATTCAGGTGATGCTGGACGCGTGAGTATGCAGGTGAGGATGTCTCAGGGCGAGCGCACACGTGCCATGAGGCAACGCCTCATGGAGGCGACGGTGGATTGTCTGGCCGAGCTTGGCTGGGCGGGCACGACAACGACCGAAGTGTCGCAGCGCGCCGGTGTTTCGCGAGGCGCTCAACTCCACCATTTCCCGTCGAAACAGGACCTTGTGGTCGCCGCGGTTGAGCATTTGACCGAACGACGACGCGATGACCTGGCTCATGCGGTCGAGGGGTTGCCCTCTGTCGGACGTACGCGCGCGGTGCTCGATGTTCTTGGAGCCCAGTTCACCGGCCCCGTGTTCTTCGCCGCCCTCGAACTCTGGGTTGCCGCACGTACCGACGCCGAACTCCATCAGGCAGTCGCGCCACTCGAAAGAAGGGTCGGCCGCGAGACCCATAAGTACGCGCTCGAATTGCTCGGTGTGGACGAAAAGCTGGGGGAAAACCGAGCCCTTGTCCAGGCAACCCTCGACCTGCTGCGTGGACTCGGACTCGCCGCGAGCCTCACCGACGACACCGCCCGACGAAACAGACTCCTCGATGCCTGGGCGTACGTACTCGACGCCCAACTTGAGACTGAGAAGGAAGACTTATGAACGACAAGCTCGAAGCCGTCCTCGCCGACCTCGAAGGGGAGGGCGCTCAACTCGAATCCTGGGTGGCACCGCTTGAGGCAGGTCAGTGGGCAACACCCACACCGGCCGAGGGCTGGACCATCGCCCATCAGATCGCGCATCTGGCATGGACCGATGAAACTTCGGTGGATGCGGCCACGGACGAAGACGCCTTCGCCGAGACCGTGAAGGCAGCGATGGCAAACCCGACGGGCTTCGTCGATGTCGCAGCCGACGAGATGGCTGCGATTGCGCCGGCACAATTGCTGGCCCGCTGGCAGACCTCGCGATCGAAATTGGCTGACACGCTGCGTGACGTGCCTGAAGGCACGAAGATCCCTTGGTACGGGCCGCCCATGAGCCCGACGTCTATGGCAACCGCCCGGTTGATGGAAACCTGGGCACATTCGCACGACGTCGCCGAAGCGCTCGGCATCGAAATTCCCCGCACGGATCGCGCCAAGCACGTTGCCTACCTCGGCGTACGCACGCGCGACTTCGCCCATCACATGCGAGGCGAGACGCCGCCCACGGAGGAGTTCCGCGTCGAGTTGACCGGCCCTTCCGGGGAGTTGTGGGCGTGGGGGCCCGAGGATGCAGCGCAGCGTGTCACCGGTGACGGCTGGGACTTCGCGCTGTTGGCGAGCCGACGCCTCCATCCGGATGACGCCGATGTGAAAGCCGTCGGCGAAGACGCCGCCCATTGGCTCACGATCATTCAGGCCTTCGCAGGACTGCCGGGCGCCGATCCGGCCCGAAAGGCGTCATCGTGACCGGCTCTGGACACATAGGCCCTGTGCGCATAGGCAATGCATCAGGCTTCTATGGGGACCGTCTTTCGGCGATGCGCGAAATGCTCGAGGACGGCGAACTCGACTACCTCACCGGTGACTATCTGGCCGAACTCACGATGCTGATCCTCGGCCGCGACCGGATGAAGGACGCCTCGACCGGCTACGCCAAGACGTTCATCAGGCAGATGCAGGACTGTGTGGCGCTGGCCAAGGAAAAGGGCGTCAGGATCGTCACGAATGCCGGCGGATTGAACCCCGCCGGATGCGCTGAGAAACTCCGCGAGGTCGCGGCCGAACAGGGCCTCGAAATCTTGATAGCCCATGTCGAAGGCGATGACCTTGTCTCGCGTGCCGACGAGTTTGGCTTCAACAATGGTGCTGGCGGCAACGTCGTCACCGCTAACGCCTACCTCGGTGCCTTCGGCATCGCCGCCGCCCTCGACGCGGGCGCTGACGTCGTCGTCACCGGTCGCGTCACCGACGCCTCGGTGATAGTCGGCCCGGCCATCGCGCACTTCGGTTGGGGTCGCGAGGACTACGACAAGCTCGCCTCGGCAGTCGTCGCCGGGCACATCATCGAATGCGGTACGCAGGCATCTGGCGGCAACTTCTCCGGCTTCACGTCACTCGACCTGGGCAGGCCGGGGTTTCCCCTCGCCGAAATCAGTGCTGACGGCGCGGTCGTCATCACCAAGCACGCCGGCACATCAGGAGCCGTCACCGTCGACACCGTCACGGCCCAACTCGTCTACGAGATCACCGGCGAGGCCTATCTCGGCCCCGACGTCACGACCCACCTCGACACCATGACCCTCAGGCAGGATGGCTCCGATCGGGTCGCCATCACCGGAGTCACCGGCTCGGCGCCGCCGGCCACGGCCAAGGTGTGTCTCAACGCCTTCGGTGGCTTCCGCAACAGCGTCGACTTCATCCTGACTGGTCTGGATATTCCCGAAAAGGCTGCGCTGATCCAGGCACAAATGGAGGACGCCCTCAGGGCCTCGGGCACTCCGCCGGAGTTCATCGAATGGCAACTCGATCGCACCGATGTCGAAGATCCCGCGACTCAGGCCGCGGCCACGACTTTGCTGCGGTGCCACGTCAAGAGTGCTTCGCCCGACCCGGTCGGGCGCGCCTTCACCGGCGCCGCAATCGAGCTGGCCCTGGCCTCATACCCGGGCTTCTCGGTGACACGGCCGCCAGGCGCGGGGACTCCATATGGCATCTACCGCCCGGCTTATGTCCCCCAGGATCAGGTTCCGCACCGCGTGGTGCTTGCCGATGGCACGACGACCGACATCGTTCCGCCGAGTGGCGCAGATGTGTCGGCGAGTGGCGCAAATTCGGGATCGAAACGTCCGGAAAACCCCGAATCTGCGCCACTCGCGGTAACCGGCGAGACCGGGCAATTACCTCTGGGCCGCCTCGTCTATGCGCGATCCGGCGACAAGGGCGGCGACGCCAATGTCGGTGTATGGATACCGGCCGACCATCCCCAACGGGATGCGGCGTATGCCTGGCTCGAGCAACTCCTGGACGACAAGACCGTCCGCGAACTCCTGCCCGAAGCGGCCGAACTCGATATTGAGATTCATCCACTCGCCAATCTCAGGGCCGTCAACATCGTGATCCACGGGCTCCTCGGGGAAGGCGTTGCCGCTTCGACCCGCTTCGATCCGCAGGCCAAGGCGCTTGGCGAATGGATCCGCGCCCGCCACGTAGATATCCCGACCGAACTGACCACGGGGAATTGATCACATGAGCATCTGGGAAACACCCGAACGCCTGGCCCTCCGCGAGATGGTGACGTCTTTCACCGAGAAGGAGATCGCCCCGCACCTGCCCGCCTGGGAGGACGCCAACGAAGTCCCGCGCGAACTGCACAAGAAGGCGGCCGATGCTGGACTCATGGGCGTCGCATTCCCCGAAGAGGTCGGCGGTCAGGGCGGCGACCTCATCGACTCTTCGATCGTCACCGAATCGATCCTCGAAGCCGGAGGTTCGACCGGGCTCATCGCGGCCCTGTTCACCCATGGCATCTCGATCCCTCACATCATCGGGAGCGGAAACAAAGACCTGATCGACCGCTACGCGCGCCCGACGCTCGCCGGAGAAATGATCGGCTCGCTCGCTGTGACCGAGCCCGGCGGGGGCTCGAACGTCGCCGGCATCACGACCAAGGCGGTTCGCGACGGAGATGAGTTCATCGTCAACGGCGCCAAGACATTCATCACCTCTGGCGTTCGAGCCGACTTCATCACGACCGCGGTTCGCACCGGCGGCGAAGGCTTCGGCGGCATCTCATTGCTGGTCATCGACAAGGGCACCCCGGGGTTCACCGTCGCCCGGCCACTCAAAAAGATGGGTTGGCACTGCTCCGATACCGCCGAACTTTCCTTCGACGGCGTGCGGGTGCCTGCCGGCAACATCGTCGGCGAGGTCGATGGCGGCTTCGTCTTGATCATGCAGCAATTCGTCAACGAACGTCTCGGGCTCGCCGTGCAGGCGTACTCGACCGCCCAACGCTCCCTCGATCTCGCCGTGGCGTATGCCCGCGAACGCGAAACCTTCGGCCGGCCGCTGATTCAACGCCAGGTCATCCGGCACAAGTTAGTCGACATGCACCGCAAGACATCCGCGGCGAGGGCGCTCACCAGGCTCGCCGTAGAAAAGGCCGTCGCCGGTGACGCGACCGCCGGAACAGGGCCGATCCTCGAAGCCGTCATCGCCAAGAACCAAGCGGTCGAAGCCTGCGAGTGGGTCGTCAGCGAAGCCGTCCAGATTTTCGGTGGAATGGGCTACATGCGCGAATCCGAAATCGACCGCCACTACCGAGACGCCCGAATCCTCGGCATCGGCGGCGGAGCCACCGAAGTCCTCAACGATCTCGCAGCGAAACTTTTGGGATATTGATCATGACCAAGACAGCAGTCGACACCACGTCCGAGGGCTTCCTGAGCAACCGCGAGGCCAATCTCGCGAAGGTTCAGGAACTTGCCGAACAGCACGCCAAGGCGCTGGCCGGCGGGGGTGAAAAGTATGTTGAGCGGCACCACAAGCGCGGCAAACTGACAGCCCGCGAGCGCATCGAATTGCTCCTCGATGAGGACGCCCCGTTCCTTGAACTCTCACCGTTGGCGGCCTGGGGCACCGACTTCGCGGTCGGCGGTTCGGTCATCACCGGCATCGGTGTCGTCGAAGGCGTCGAGTGCATGATCGTCGCCAACGACCCGACAGTGAAGGGCGGCTCCTCCAACCCGAGCACCCTCAAAAAGGGTGGCCGCGCTGCCCAGATCGCCCGCGAAAACCGCCTCCCAACCATCAACCTGGTGGAGTCCGGCGGCGCCGACCTGCCGACGCAGAAGGACATCTTCATCCCCGGCGGCGCAGGCTTCCGCAACATCACCCGCGCCAGCGCGGCCCGCGTCCCGACAGTCGCCCTCGTGTTCGGCAACTCGACTGCCGGTGGCGCCTACATACCAGGAATGAGCGACTACGTCGTCATGGTCAAGGAGGGAGCCAAGGTGTTCCTCGCCGGCCCGCCGCTGGTCAAGATGGCTACCGGTGAAGAGTCCGACGACGAGTCACTCGGCGGTGCTGAAATGCATGCACGCACTTCGGGCCTTGCCGATTACCTCGCGGTCGATGAGTATGACGCCATCCGTCTCGGCCGCTCGATCGTGCGCCATCTCAACTGGCGCAAGCAGGGCACGACTCCAGAGCCCGATTTCAAGGAGCCGTTGTTCGATGTCGAAGAGCTTCTCGGCATCGTTCCGACCGACCTCAAAGTCCCGTTCGACCCGCACGAAGTCATCACCCGTCTGGTGGACGGATCTGAGTTCGACGAGTTTAAGCCCCTCTACGGATCCTCGCTCGTCACCGGTTTCGCACACCTCCATGGACATCCGATCGGCATCCTCGCCAACGCCCAGGGTGTGCTGTTCAGCGAGGAAGCACAGAAGGCGACCCAGTTCATCCAGCTCGCCAACCAGGTTGACACGCCCCTGCTGTTTCTGCACAACACGACCGGCTACATGGTCGGCGCCGAATATGAGCAGGGCGGCATCATCAAGCACGGCGCGATGATGATCAACGCGGTGTCCAACTCGACCGTGCCGCACATCTCGATCGTGATCGGGGCGTCGTACGGTGCCGGTCACTACGGCATGAGCGGGCGGGCATACGACCCGCGTTTCATGTTCAGCTGGCCGAATGCGAAGTCGGCCGTCATGGGACCGGCGCAACTCGCCGGCGTCATCTCGATCGTCGCCCGCGGAGCCGCCGAGCAGAAAGGCGTCCCCTACGACGAGGAGGGCGACAAGCAAATGCGCGCCTTCATCGAGCAGCAGATCGAGGAACAATCGCTCGCCTACTTCACCTCCGGGATGCTCTATGACGATGGCGTCATCGACCCGCGAGACACCCGCAACATCCTCGGCATCTGCCTGTCCGCCATCAACACCGTCCCCGTGAAAGGCGCCGAGGCATACGGCGTCTTCAGAATGTGACTGCCATGATTTCCTCAGTTCTTGTTGCCAACCGCGGAGAGATTGCGCGGCGCGTTTTCCGCACGTGTCGGTCCCTCGGAATCGACACGGTCGCGGTGTTCTCCGACGCCGACGCGAACGCCCCCTTCGTCGCCGATGCCGATCGCGCCGTGCACCTCCCTGGCAATGCTCCGGCCGACACTTATCTGCGTGGTGACCTCGTCATCGCGGCGGCCAAGGCCGCCGGCGCCGATGCCATTCACCCCGGCTATGGCTTTCTTTCCGAGAACGCCGACTTCGCCCGTGCGGTTGCGGCCGCCGGTCTCATCTGGATCGGTCCCTCGCCCGAGACGATCGACGCAATGGGCTCCAAGATCCGGGCCAAGGAGATCATGGCCGCCGGCGGCGTGCCGATCCTCTCGGTCGACGTCGCCTCAGCCCAGGTCGCAGACTTCCCGCTCCTCGTCAAGGCCTCAGCTGGTGGTGGTGGACGCGGTATGCGTGTCGTCAACAGCCCCGACGACCTCGCTGGTGAACTCGCCAAGGCAGAGGCCGAAGCGGAATCCGCCTTCGGTGATGGCACCGTCTTCGTCGAGCCCTACCTCCCGACCGCCCGGCACATCGAAGTCCAGGTCATGGCCGACTCCCACGGCAACTGCTGGGTGCTCGGTGACCGCGATTGCTCGATCCAGCGCCGTCACCAGAAGGTCGTCGAGGAAGCGCCCGCGCCACTCGTCTCGGAGCAGGTCCGCAAGGTGCTCCACGAAGCGGCCCGCGCGGCCGTCGAGGCGGTTGGCTATCTCGGCGCCGGAACGGTGGAATTCCTCGTTGCCGATGCCCACCTCGAGACCGGCAAGGTCTACTTCCTCGAGATGAACACCCGCCTCCAGGTCGAACACCCCGTTACCGAATGCGTCACCGGCCTCGACCTCGTCGCGCTGCAGATCGCGGTGGCCGAGGGTGATGAGCTCGACGGAGATGCGCCAGAGCCCCGCGGCCATGCAGTCGAGGTTCGCCTTTACGCCGAGGATCCTGCGGACAACTGGCAACCGCAGACCGGAACCGTTCGCACGTTCGACCTATACGGCGTCGCCTTCACCAATCCGGATTCGTACGGCGTCCGGGTGGACTCGTCGGTCGAGACCGGCAGTGAAGTCGGTATCCACTACGACGCCATGCTCGCCAAGGTCATTGCCTATGCGGCGACCCGTCCGGCGGCCATTCGTATGCTTCAAGGCGCCTTGCGCCGCGCGAGGATTCACGGCGTCACCACCAACCCCGATCTGCTCATCGGCATCCTCGCCGATGGAGAGTTCGGTGCCGGCCGGGTACACACTGCCTTGCTCGATGAACGTCTTGACGCCTGGACGACACCGTCGGTCGACGAATCCGCTCTCAGGCGCTACGCCCTCGCCGCAGCTCTCGCGCAGGCCAGGAACGCGACGGCTCACGCCAAGGTTCTCGGACGCATTCCGACTGCATTCCGCAACGTTCCATCGCAGCCGCGCAGTCGTACCTACAAGCGTGGCGAGGCAGAGTTCATCGTCTCGTACGCGAATGACCGCGGCGATCTCGTGCAGCACGATCTCGAAGGCATCACCGTCCTCGACGCAACACCAGGTCAGGTGAAGCTCGACAACAGCGGCGTCGTCGAGACGTATGCGGTCGAGGTCCCTTCTTCAGGCTCAGGACAAGCGGCCTACGTCGACGTCGACGGCCCACTCGGCTCGATCTCGTTGACGCCGGTGCCGACGTTCGTCGACCCGGCCGAGAACGTCGCTGAGGGCTCGCTCCTCGCACCGATGCCTGCGGCCGTCATCAGCGTTGCCGTTGAGAACGGTCAACACCTCGCCAAAGGCGATGTGGTTGTCGTCCTGGAAGCCATGAAGATGCAGCACACCATTACGGCGCCGCACGACGGCATCGTGTCCGAAATTTCCGTCAAGCCCGGTACACAGGTCGAATCCGGCGCGGTCCTTGCGGTCATAGCCAACGCAGAGACAGTCCAAGAAGAGACAGTCAACACAGGAGAAACAGCATGAACAACTTCACCGAGTCA
>JBDSQP010000125.1:0-1732 GCA_039929755.1 Aeromicrobium sp.
GCTCCCGTCACCTGCCGGATGTACCCCTCGGTGTAGGAGTTCGAAAGGACAACCGAGTCAGAGGGGATTTTGACGTTGGCCAATGCTCGTTCGTCGCCTTGCGTCGGTCGCTGATGCTCAACAACCTTTTCGAGCCGGGCGCTCGACGCCGCGCCTGCTCCGCACAGGACGACGACAACGCCAAGCGACACGAGCCTTCGCAACCGGATCCGGCTCGAGGAGAACTGAATGCTCGCGAGACCACACGCAATCAACGGGCCGAGGAGCAGGGTCGCCTCTTGGACCAGACGCTGAGCGCCGGTGCGCCTAGGCACGTAGCTCGACCATCCCAGAGCCAAGATCGCGGCCGGGACTGCGAGGCCCACGATGGCGACGAGTACGAACACCACCATCTGTCGTGATTTCGGTCGCCTTCGCGCAGAGGCCACCAATAGGATCCCGGCAAGAGCTACCGCACCCGCGACCCACCATCCCGTGCCTTGGTAGATGCTCGTGATCGAGCCCTTGACCATCTCCCGGTTGTCGGGCGGCAGCGATGACGGATAGCCGCGGATGGCACGCATGAACTCCCAAGTCGGGTCGGCCAACCCACTCGTGTCGCCGAGCTTCCCGGCGTGCACGGTCCCAGACGCGCCTCCCAGCACCAAACCCAAAAAGACCGCGCTTCCGCCAAGGACCAGGCCCGAAAGAACGCAGCGCCGCAGAAAGACCAAGGCGCCTCGACGAGGACAGAGTGCGAGTGCTGACGCTACGACGAGCACGACGGCAGTGACCAGGGCGATCCCATGCACTTGGGACAGAGCTGCGATGAGCAGACAACCTGCCACCAGCGACCCTCGCTCCCTATGCATGAACCAGTCGACGCATAGCGTCACGAGCAGAAGAACGAGGCCCAACGCGAAGGCTTCCGGCCGGTATGAGGTGATGCGCAACGGCCCGATCCCGCTGGCAATGACCACTGGGATGGCGGCCAGTGACGCGAGCCGCCCGGCGCCAAAGACGTTCGCCAACAGAGCCGCTCCACATGCCAGAAGGACCACCGCGAGGATGGTCACCGCCTGAAGGGCACGAATCGCTTCGGGACCACCCTGAGTGAAAAGCATCGCTGTGGCGGTGGAGAACAGGTGATAGTCGTCCAGGAATGCGACTTTCGTTCCCCACTCTGTCGTTTTCGCTGGGATCTCTCCGGCCCTGGCGATCTGGTCCGCAAGACCCCAGTAGTACCAAGGTGTGGATCCGAGTGGACTCCACTGCGTCCGAACGACCAACGCACCGATGGGCAGCCAGCTGACCACGGCTACGCCGAGCATCGCCGAGAGGTAGCCGACTTCTGGTAACGCCTGGCGTAAAACAACTCGGCTTCTCGGAAGCGAGAGGACCGAGAGGCTGACCAAAGCCAGGAATCCGGCAGTCACCCAACTGGAGGTTGACGTGACGCCGACCGTGCGCTCGAGCAAGCCGGAGCTGATCAGCCAGATGGCGACGCCGCAAGACAGAGCGCGAGTCAGCAGCGCGCCCGTCCGTTTGGGATCCGGGGAGAACCACGAAAGGAACACGCCGCCCGCAATACCGGGCAGCGCCGCTGTCAGAAACAGAGCAAGAAGTACCGTCACTGGGCCTGTCCGTGGGCTCTCGGCGGGAGGCGACCATTGTGTTTCAAGAGGCCACTGTGTTTCAGGAGGCCACCGCGTGAACGTATCCACGACCGCAGGATTACGGCCAGATAGCCGAG
>JBDSQP010000126.1:0-2307 GCA_039929755.1 Aeromicrobium sp.
CAAGGTCGACGGACCTGATGGGGCACCCTATGGAGCCGGGCCGAGTGAGAGGGTCGAGGCTGACCCGGTCGACATTCGAGTGGTCCTCCTGACCGAAAGCCGGAAGCCCAACGACGTCTACTCGGACCTCCCCGTGGCACTGGTCCCGGGGATGCCTCCGGGCACCAATGACATCGAAGCCGCCATCAGACAGGTCGCGGCAGGTGCTGCTTCGTCAGATGTGCTGCCAACATGTGCGTCGCTCGACGTGCTGGCTCGCCGGAATCCCAGAACTCGCGGCGGGGCTGCCCTGCCGGTGGGAGCGTCGACGGTTGAGAACGTCGTTGCCGCGCTCGCCCTTATGGACAACTCCTATGTCGCCATCCAGGGACCACCCGGTACTGGAAAGACGTACACGGGCTCTCGTGTGATCAAGGAACTCGTTGAGAAGCACCATTGGCGAATCGGAGTCGTGGCCCAGTCACACGCTGTCGTCGAAAACATGCTCGCCGGCATCGTGAAGGCCGGGCTCGACTCTGCGCTGGTCGCAAAAAACGACATCGACTCCGACTCGCCAACTTGGACCGTGCTCAAGGGCGGTGTTCCCGCACGCGCCAAGTTCCTTGATGAGCATCAGAGAACGGGCTGCGTGCTGGGCGGGACCGCTTGGACCTTCGCCAGCGAGAACCTGATCAACCGCGGCGGGCTGGACCTCCTGGTCGTCGACGAGGCTGGTCAGTTCTCGCTCGCGCCTACGCTCGGCGCCTCTGTTGCTGCCAAGCGCCTGCTTCTCCTGGGGGATCCGCAGCAACTGCCGCAGGTCAGCCAGGGAACTCATGCTGAACCAGTCGACGAATCGGCACTCGGGTGGCTTCTGCGCGGCCATGACACCATCACAAAGGACGTTGGCTACTTCCTCGGAGAGTCCTACCGGATGCACCCGAGCCTGTGCGAACGAGTCTCTGTACTCTCCTACGACGGGCGACTCGACGCCGCGCCCGCAGCGTCAGCACGCCGGCTCGAGGACGTCGAGCCCGGCTTGCACGTCGTCCGGGTGCACCACACAGGCAACCGGAGCGAATCGCTGGAGGAGGCCGCAGAGGTCGTCGCACAGATCCGGGCGAACATCGGGAAGCTTTGGAACGATCCCGACGATCCGACATCGCCCAGGCCGCTGGGTCAGAGCGACTTTCTAGTCGTTGCTCCCTACAACGCCCAGGTCGGGCTCATTCGACAACAGCTCGACACGGCGGGGATGTGCGACGTTCGCGTCGGTACCGTCGATAAGTTCCAAGGACAGGAGGCACCGATTGCAATCGTCTCCATGGCCGCCTCTTCTCACGGCGACGTACCTCGCGGGATGGGCTTTCTGCTGAGTCGAAATCGCATCAATGTGGCCGTGTCTCGGGCACAATGGAGCGCAGTCCTCATTCGGTCCGAAGCCTTGACCTCATTCATGCCGAGTAGCGCTCACGGGGTTCTGGAGCTCGGCGCATTTATCGGACTGTGCCACCCCGCCGGAGCGCGGGATTGGCGCACGGAGCGCAATACGAACGAGGGGAACAGCAAGTGACCAATGAACCCACGGCATCGGAGCGCGACCAACTTCATCCACTCGCCCTGAAACTCGCCTCCGGCATGGAGCGCGACTACGGTTCGCAGGTCCAGGTTGTGCGTGACGATTCGCAGCGCTGGTTCGCCATTGAGGAAACGTCCAGCACCGCCGCCTTTGCCGAAGCCAAGGGCCATGAACTCCGGGTGGTCCCGTTCTTGGGCGATGCCAGTCTCGTTCGGAGTCGACCGTACCTGGTTGGACTCGATGAGGCCTGGACCGAAGGCGTCCCGGAACTTGTCGCAGATCTTCGCCGGGTCACGACCGACGAAGAGACTGCCGAGCTCCGGGGCCACCTTGACGCGGCCTTCAGGTTCTGGTCCGAGCGGGACGAGGAGGCATCGAATGCACCGCGCGCGGGGGCCGTGTCGAACGCCGCGCCGGCGGCATCGGCCGGGGGGCTCGAGGTCGAGTTGCGGCATGCCGGCGCGATCAGCTTCAGCCACGCCAACTCACGGTTTCCTGTCATCAGCGCCCTGGCCCTGCGTGACCGTGAGTTCAGCGGTTCGTCCAACGTTCGGCTCAAGGTTTCGCTGACCTGCCTTGGTCGTCAGATGGCCGAGCCATGGGAAATGGTGGTCCCCAAGGTCGGCGCAGAGCCGGTCGTGTTCCAGGGCAATCAGGTCCAGCTGGTGCTCAATCCGCTCGCCTTCGCCGAGATTGATGAACGCCTCGCTGGAGAGTTCACCGTCGATGTCGAGACCGACGGCGGGGCG
>JBDSQP010000127.1:0-7392 GCA_039929755.1 Aeromicrobium sp.
AAGCGATCACCCCAGCATGGCCTCATGATTGGTCCCGTGCACAGGATTTCCCTATTTCGATTCATCTGCGACCCGGCCGCGTTCACAAGAGCGTGAATTCACTCCACCCCGCCGCTCTGACACGACTCAGCCAAGACAACACTCGACACCTGCGGGCATCTGTGGCCGGAATCTGACGACAGCACAAGGGCCGCAATCAACGATGTGATCACGGCCCAAGTGCCAGCTCTTGCGGACTACAGGCGAGGTTTCGTGATGAAACCGCTGCAATTCCAGTCCACCGGGGCTAGATGTCGTAGTAGTAGCTGGCGCAACCGCCTGACCTGCACGAACGCCCGTTTCGCGTGGTCTGGGGCCACGCGGGGGCCACGCGGGGCCGGATTTCAGCTTGCGACGAGCGTGGTGACTTTGTCGAGTTCGGCGCCGTGGCGGTCGCGTTCGATCTCGAGGTCGTAGTCGGTCTGGATGTTGATCCAAAACCGGTCGTCGACGCCCAGTGCCTTGGAGAGTCGTAGAGCTGTCTCGGTGGTGATGGACCGCTTGCCTCGGACGATCTCGCTGATCCGGGTCTGGGGGAGTGCTGTGGCCTGGGCCAAGCGGTACTGGGTGATGCCCAGCGGCTCCAGAAACTCTGTCAGCAGGATCTCGCCCGGTGTGATCGGGTCGTGTGCCTTGGTCATGGCCTGGCTCCTATCAGTGGTAGTCGGTGATCTCGACTTCGTCGGCCCCGTTGTCGAGCCAGATGAAGCAGATTCGGTATTGGTCGTTGATGCGGATCGAGTGCTGGCCGGCTCGGTTGCCGGCCAGTTTCTCCAGGCGGTTGCCCGGAGGTACTCGGAGGCTGTTCAGTTGTGTGGCCGCGTTGAGAAGGCGCAGCTTCTTCTGTGCCGCTCGTTGCAGTTCCGGCCCGAAGGCCGGGACGTGATCGCGGTTCCAGACCTTCTCTGTGTCGGTGTTCCTGAAGGACCGGATCACGGGACTATCCTAACGCGCGCCGATAGTATCGACAAGCGTAAGTATACGGCTCGCTTGTCGCGCGGTGTCGTCACTCTGCGTCCTCATCGTCCTCGCCTGGGTCTTCCTTGACTGGTGCATTCGGTAGGAACACCGTGTCGATCACCTTCTTCGTCCGCGCAGCGCTACCTTCCATCAGGTGCGTGTAGGTGCGCAGTGTGAACCCTGGGTCCGCGTGGCCGAGATACTCGCTGACGGCCTTGATCGTCTCGCCTTCGTGGAGCGCGGTGCTTGCGTAGAAGTGCCGCAGCGCATGGCACCCGTTCTCGCGTCGGTCGGGTACGCCAGCACGTTCGATGGCGGGACGCCAGATGTAGGTGTTGAAGTAGTTGCGGTTCAAGGCGCCCCTTTCACGCGAGCTGAGGATCAGTGACACCGTGGTCGGCTTGCCGTCGCGCACTGTCCAAGGCAGCGTCACCTCAACAGGGGGACGAGCGGTCATGTGTGCCGTGATGGCTACGGCCACGGCGTCGGGAAGTGGCACCCGTCGGGTCTTGCGGCCCTTGGGAAGCCCGAAGACCTGGCGATTCCCAGCGAACAGCTTGACCTGGCGGCGCACCAGTACCTCCCCGTTCTCGAAATCCACGTCATCGGGGGAGAGGCCGAAGATTTCGCCTTGACGGAGACCGAGACCGGCACCCAGCAGAACCACCAAGCTGAATCGTTCGGGAAGCTCATCGCGCACAGCCAGAACACGGTTGCCGGTCCACGGCACGAGCTTCTTGAGGTCAGACCTAGGACGACGGACTGACGGTGCCTTGCACGGGTTCTTCGGGATCAACTCGTCGTCAACAGCGGCAGTGAAGATGGTGGACACGTTGGCGAACACGACCTTCTGGTAGGTCGGGGCAAGCCCGGCTAGCGTCCGGAGCCAGCCCTGAATCGTTGACGGCTTCACGTCGGAGAGGAACCGATCGCCCAAAAGTGGGAAGGCGTGGAGTCGAAGTCGGAGTTCGACGGCCTCACGTGTGGTCTCCTCGAAGGTCTGCGCCTCGGTCCACCTTCGGGCGTAGGTCTCGAACGGGATCTTCCCGGCATCCGGATCGACGTACTGGCCCCGAACCAAGTCAGCGGAGACGACCGCGCAGAAGCGGTCGGCCTCGACCTTCTTCTTGAAGGTCTTGTTGCGCTCGCGTCCATCGGGACCGCGCCACCGCACACGGTAGGTCCTGAGTAGCTGACTGTCGGCGGTCGTGCGCTCGCGGCGCTCAATGGAAGCCATGAGCCACCCCCGCTTGTTCGGCGAGCCATTCGCGCACGTTGGCTGCGTCATAACGAAGGAAACGGCCGACGCGGAAGGCAGTCGGACCGGTGCCTTTGTGGCGCCACTGATAGAGAGTGTTCACGGGTACGCCGAGGAACTCCGCGACTTCCTCGACCGACAAGAGCCTCTCCATGCGGACTCCTCTGTCTTGATGGCGAGCGCGACGGCGGGTGGTCGGTGATTCAGAGAGACGGGACATCGGGAGTTGTTCCTCTCGGGGTGGGTCGGTGCGTGATCGCCGCCTCGAAGGCGGAGCGACTTCTGCCTGCGTCCTTAGGTGCGCGAGGAGGCTCCGGCTGTGGTCGCAGCCGTGACCGGACGATAGGAATCAGAGCGTTCTGCACCCGGGAGTCGATGGGGGTGTAGCGAGTGCGTGCTGTCTGGATCAGACCTTCGGACTGGTCGGAAAGCCGGGGGAGTTTGACGCGCAGGAGGTAGAGGTGCTGGGAGGTGCCGCGCTCGATGACCTCGGCTAGGCGAGCGTCGATTTGAGTGAAAAGCCGATCGATTTGGCGCAAAGGCGTGCTGTCGATCGGGTGATCGAGGTCAAGGCTCTGAGAACGTGCAGCAACCATGGCTCCTTGTCCTGCAGCATCGCCACCGTTGCCGAGTAGTCCGCGGACGTCGCGGCTCTCGTGGATGAGCAGCGTGTAGGTGTCGGTGCGCTGTTGCCACTTCTCTGCGAGCTCCGGATCAACGTCACGAGCACGGGAGGCCATTTGGCGGGAAACGATCAGTTGTGATTCCAGGACCACGCGCATGCCGTGGGCGTTGGGGAAGTTCTTGAGGGTGACCAGCAGGTTGTGCTCACCTTGCAGGATCCCGTCGAGGCCAGGCAGCACAGGGTCGCGGGTGAGTTTTGGCAGCGGACGCCAGCCTCGGAGGTCAACGGTGTAGTTCGGCTCGCCGTATCCCGAGGAGGCCGCGCAGACTTCCGCTGCCCGGCCGAGGCGGCCCTGCTCTTTGAGTTTCTCCCAGTCGGGGATGCCTTCGTAGCGTCGGTCGAGGGCGACCAACGCGCGGACAACTTCCGCAGCATCTCTGAGGACTGTCAGGCACTGGTCATCAGTGAGTTGGACGTAACCGACACCGGCCCCGAAGTCGTGTTCTCCCAGTGCGGCCGCTTTGGCAGCCAGCCGCCACGTCTCGATGATCGGGAAGCTCTGTGAGGTGGTCAGTTCGTCAAGGGACGTGGTGCCTGCGGTGGATGCTTCGATGGCTGTGGCAAGTCGGTGGCGCAGTTCCTCGACTGGTTGGCGGGTCCGGAGGCTGGTGCCTTCGAGATCTGCAGTGGGGCTCGTCGCGTTTACTGCTTGGAGACACCAGACGAGGACCGTGCGGCGGAAGCGGGCTATCTGATGTCCGAGCTCCTCGCGTTCAGCGACGGTGGTGGTTTCCGGGACCGTATGGATTCCTTTGCCGCCGAGTCGCTGCTGGATGCGGTGTTGACGCAAGAGCGTCGTGAGTTCAGCGCGAAGCTGCCCGGTGTTCTCCCCGTACATCAGGGCAGGTCTTTGACTCGGGCTACTTCGAGCATGTCGAGAACCAACTCGATCTGGAGTCCGTCGACACCGTGGTCGAGGAGTTCTTCGATGGCCGAGGACGCAACCGCGTAGAGGGTCTCGCGGTCATCGGTGGGCCCAGCGGTGTCGAGTGCTGGGGTGTCGTCGCCGTGGATGAAGTCGAGTTGGAGCAGGACACGCTCGTACTCCACGGAGGCGTCGAAGGTTCGCGCCACATCGGCGAGCGCTGCGACGTGCGAGCGTGCCTCGGCGAGTGTCAATGCGTGGGCGAGGAGCATGATATTCACCTTTCTGTTGAGCGGTCGGGCACGAGTCCGCCGCTTTTACCGTCGACCTGGGCGGTCGCCATCTCCCTGGCATCTGGGTCGGGCTGTGGACAACTCGGAATTGCGGCAGTTCGTGAACAGATCAAGTGCTCTGCGCGGTGGCTATGGCTCGCGCCTCGATGCGGCGTCGCACGTTGACGTCTTCGATCACGAACTGAACGAAGTCGGCGTCACGGTCCTCAATGAGCACCTCCCCAGCAGGTTCGACCGGTTCTTCGCCGGGCCAGATCGTGAGTCTGGTTGGACGGTCGCGGTCGATTCGGGTGCCGGAAGTCGAGACCCACTCCCGAAGCCGGTTTCGCACTTCAGCAAAGTCCCGATGCCATGCGGCCGGGGCGGACGGTGAGCCGTCGGTGTCGTAGGCGTTGAGCCAGTGCGTGTGCAGCGCCGACAACTCCCAGACGAGTTCGTCGTGGCGGTGCCAGAACGGCGGCAACACCGCCGGCGGCAGGCCGTACGTGGCCCGAAGCCAGTTCACCCACGCGTTCAGGTCGAGCCATTCGGCCTCGGCCTCGTCGGCGGTAAGCAGGTTCCAGTTGATCGGCCGTGCCGGTACTTCGCGCTCGTTGCCGGCAGCCTCGAATGAGAGTGCTGTGCTGCCGAACTCCGCGTCGCTTCTGTCGACGTCTGGTTCCAGCAGAGAGGGTTGGCCGTAGTCGAGGTCGGGTGCCATGGTCGGGCTCTGTGCTCAGAGCCCGATGGCTGGAACCGGCTCGTGGCGAGCCGCGATCTGGTCACCAGGTGGCTCTGGCTGCCGACTCGGCGAGCGGTCCACGTCGTAGCGAGTGCGGGCAGTGTCGTGTCCGACACGCCGGGCTACGAACTCTTCGCGGCCCTCGATCTGGCCCTCCTTCTCCTGTTCGTACTCGTGGATGTAGCCCGAGGCGACGAACGAGTCACCGACACGGAAGCGGGCGTAGGCGCGTTCAGCCGTGGCTTTGAACATCACCATGTCGTGAAACGTCGACTCCAGCTTTGTGTAGGACGCGTCGGTCTCCTTGCTGAAGTGCTCGACGCCGATTCGCGCGTAGAACCGGGCCACTCCGTTGCCTGTGAAGGTCAGTTGGGGCGCAGACGCGATGAAGCCCTGCAGGCTCATCTGGGTGGGAATCGTCATGACTGACTCCTGATGCCACGCGGAGCCTCGAATGGCGTCCGCTCTCAGCAGTCAGGTGGGCTCAAGACCCCGCGCTACTCGAGTTGTCGCAGAAATGGCCTACACACGGCCGCAATGGGTGGTGATATCAAGCACCCTTCTCCCGCGAGGAGGGTCCGCGTCGGACGCTTCGGTACTGTCCGACATACCGATGCGACACGAGGAGACCCGGTGCGCGGCAGATCACGTGAGCTCATAGGCGTTGCCGGGAGCGACGACGCCCTCGACCAGGAACACGTCGCGAACGAGCAGGCCGAGATCCGTCGTTTCGTGAAGGAGCTCAGTGGCGACGACATCAAGTCCGGCGCCTGGTTCGCTAAATTGCTGAGCTTCTCGTTGAGCGCGTACGCCGACAAGGTCGACTGGCGGTACTTCCAAGAGAAGTACAAGGGGGTCCCGGCGGACGCGGTCGTCGACCAGCGGATCAAGATGGCTGCTCGGTATGCCGCAATCGAGGGCGGTCTCTCCGCCAGTGCTTACACGGGCGCCATCGCCGCGACGATCGGATCGGCAGGTGGTGCTTCACCGGCGACGGTCCCCGCTGCTCTGGCGACGTTCATGGTCGACGTCGTTTACGTCACCCAGTTGCAGATGCGACTCGCTTACGACCTCGCCGTTCTTTACCGCGTGCCGCTGGACCTGTCCGATCCGGACGACTTGTGGAAGCTGATCCGGGTCGCGTTCACCATCAAGGGTGGTGAGGTAGCGCGCGAAGGTGTCGTGAAGGCGGTGCCGGTCCTTGTGCGTCCGTTGATAAAGCGGTTCTACTCTCGCGGTGTGCTGCAGGCAACCAAAGGTCTACCTATCGTTGGGAAGTACCTGCTGCAGCGCAACGTCATCAAGATCGGCATCCCGCTCGTCGGGGTTCCCCTGTCCGTGGTGGTCAACCGTTACACGACCCTGATCGCCGGGAAACACGCGCGCGCAGTGTTCAGGAACGAGGCCCGGATCATCGAGCTTGCGGATCACCTCTCCGAGCGGACCCGGCACCCGCGGCTGATGCTCTGGATCGCGTGGATGGTCATCAACGCCGATTCCGGCATCTCCGACGACGAGGCACTGCTATTCCGCCACCTCGTCGCGATCGCTGAGCGCAAGCACCAGGTTGTCGACGACGAACTCGCTCAGCTGATCGAACTGAATGTCGACGAGGTCTGGCGTCTGCTCGACGCAGAGGAGGGAGACCTGAGCGATGTTGTAGACCTCGCAGCCAGCGTTGCAGCGGTGGATGGGGATCCGACCAAGAAGGAGCGCGTTCTCCTCGCTGCGATCACGGAGCGTTGTGCGAGGGCACGAGACGGCTCTCAGGACTGATCGCGGCTCCCACCCCGTTACCCACGGAGGTCAGGTGTCTCATCAACTATTTCACCCCAAGTGTCGGGGTCGTCTGCAAGGATTCGACTCGGAAGGTCTACTAGACGAGCAGGGGTCGGTTCAGGTGTCCGAGGTGGAGCCAAGGGAGGTCTCGCCGACCGAGCTGTTGGATATTCGAGAGCGTCACTGGTCGCGGCGGTTGTCGGTCGTTTCCTTGGCCGCTGAGTACCCCGTCGACGAGGCTTTCCGGAACCAGACCCTGGGGGTTCTGGGAGACCTCTACCGCAAGCGCTCTGGGGCCGAGGGCGTACGCCTGCTTAGGCGCTGGCCGTCCGTGCATGTTCTGTCGACGATCGGCGTCGCGGTTGACCACTACGAGCAAGGGACGTTTTGGCCCAAGCTGGGCAGCTCTCTGGGGATCACCCCGGATCAGACCTTCACCAGGGCCTGGGGTGAGGCCTTCTTGGCTAACCTCAAGAGCCTCGGCCTGCCCACGTTCGAAGATTCCGGCGATGCGGGCACGAAGTACGTCGGCAAGATCTTGATGCACTCGGGCATGCCGACGACCTGCCTGGACGACTACTTCGAGCTGATCGGCAGTCGGCGAAGCAAGGTCGCTGGGCTCGGCTCTGGGGAGTTCGTGTCCTGGGCGGCGACCCGCGCCGAGCAGGGGCAGCTTCACAACCTGGATATGCCGGTCATTCGTTTCCTCCGGTACGGCGGCGAGTTTGCAGCCGACGTCACCGACCGCGTGTTCGACCTCCTCGACGCCGTTGGAGCCGGCGGGGATGGCAC
>JBDSQP010000128.1:0-19266 GCA_039929755.1 Aeromicrobium sp.
ACCACCTTGTCGGGGGTCGCTTCTTGCACGCTGACGCCGAGGGCGCCGTCCAGTCCGGGCAGGGGATTCATACGTCGACTCTAAACAGCCATTTGCGTTTGATACCCCTAGGGGGTATACATGACCCATGAAGAAAAACATTGCTCTCGTCGCCCTTGCCGGATTGATCGTCGCCCTCCTCACCGCATGCGGGGGCTCGAAGGACCACAACGATGCAGACATTGCCTTCGCCCAACAGATGGTCCCCCACCACGAGCAGGCGATCGTCATGGCCGACCAAGCCCTCAAGACATCGAAGGATCCGGACGTGCTCGCGATGGCAAAGCAGATCAAGGCGGCGCAAGGCCCCGAGATCAAATCCATGAACGCCTGGCTCGAAAAATGGGACGCCACAGGGAACGATCACGGCGACATGCCCGGTATGGATCACAGCGACACGGGCATGGGAATGATGAGCGACGACGAAATGATGTCGCTGGGCAAAATGGACGGCAAGAAGTTCGACGCCCAATGGCTCACGCTCATGATCAAGCATCACCGAGGTGCCGTGGTCATGGCCAAGACCGAACGCGCCGACGGGAAGTACCCCGCCGCAAAGAAGTTGGCCGCCGCCGTCATCAAGGGCCAGGAAGCCGAAATCACCACCATGAGGGGGCTGATGGGCTCATGAACCACACCCCTGGATACTCCGAAGACAAGACGGCCGTACTCAAGCGCCTCCGCCGCATCGAGGGGCAGGTACGCGGTATCGAGCGCATGGTCGAGGACGATACCTACTGCATCGACGTCTTGACGCAGGTCGCAGCGACGACCAAGGCACTCGAGGCGGTCGCGCTCAAACTCCTCGACGAACACCTCTCACACTGCGTTGTCGACGCTGCCCGTAAGGGTGGCGCCGAATCTGAGGCGAAGGTCAAGGAAGCCTCCGCCGCGATCGCCCGACTCGTACGCTCCTAAGACTCCTAAGGACTTTGACATGAACACCTACAAGGTGACCGGCATGACTTGCCAACACTGCGTCAGCGCCGTGAGCACTGAGGTCAGCAAAATCAACGGCGTCACAGACGTCTCGATCGACCTCGTACCCGGTGGCGCTTCGACCGTGACCGTCACTGGCAATGCGAGCGATGAGCAGGTCGCAGAAGCCATCGACGAGGCCGGCTACGCACTCGCACGCCCAACGGATTTGCCGCTCCTATGACGACCTCAGAGGCAAACGCGGCGCCGCAGGTCAAGAGGCAGGTCAAGCTCGACATCGGCGGAATGACCTGTACATCGTGCGCGATGCGTGTCGAAAAGAAGCTCAACAAGATCGACGGCGTCACGGCGACGGTCAACTACGCGACCGAAAAGGCGACCGTCGACGCACCTGCCTCCGTGACGGTTGATGACTTGATCGCGACGGTCGAGACGACCGGTTATTCGGCGCAAGTTCGCGTGCCGGCCGACCGCCACGCTTCCCATGACGCCGGTTCGGGCGAGATGCACGGTATGCACAACGCCGCCGCACTCCTCCAGAGGCTCAAGATCTCCGCGGCGCTATCGCTTCCGGTCCTGCTCGTCTCAATGGTTCCCGCCTTTCAGTTCGACAACTGGCAATGGTTGGCGCTGACGCTCGCATCCCCGGTCGTGACGTGGGGCGCCTGGCCGTTCCACCACGCGGCCTGGACCAACGCCCGTCACCTCGCCGTCACGATGGACACGTTGGTGAGCATCGGAGTCGGGGCCGCATACCTCTGGTCCCTGTGGGCGCTGTTCATCGGCGACGCCGGTATGACCGGTATGACGATGCATTTCGAGTGGTTGGCCAAGGGTTCGGGCGCGCACGAAATCTACCTCGAGACGGCCGCTGTCGTGACGGTGTTCATCCTCGCGGGGCACTACCTCGAGGCCAACGCCAAGACCCAGTCGAGTGCGGCGCTGCGTGCCCTGATGCGGCTCGGCGTCAAAGATGTGACCGTGTTGCGCGATGGGCTCGAGGCCACGATCACCCTCGACGACCTGGCCGTCGGCGATCAGTTCGTGGTCCGGCCGGGCTCGACGATAGCGACCGACGGCGAAGTCGTCTCGGGCACCTCGACGATCGACGAGTCGATGTTGACCGGCGAATCCTTCCCTGTCGAAGTCGGCCCAGACACCAAAGTCACCGGCGCGACCGTCAACCAGGGCGGCCACCTCGTCGTTCGCGCCACGGCCATCGGCGAAGACACCCAGCTCGCCAAGATGGCGCGCCTCGTTGAGGAAGCCCAGGAAGGCAAGGCCGAGGTCCAGCGGCTCGCCGACCGGATTTCTACGTGGTTTGTCCCGGCGGTCATCCTGATCGCACTCGCGACACTTGCCGTATGGCTGTTGCTCGGCAACCCGACTGTCGAAGCCTTCACGGCAGCAGTGGCGGTCCTGATCATCGCTTGCCCCTGCGCACTGGGATTGGCGACGCCGACGGCACTCATGGTCGGAACCGGTAGGGGTGCGCAACTCGGCATCCTGATCAAGGGTCCCCAGGTGCTCGAATCCACCAGGGCCATCGACACGATCGTGCTCGACAAGACGGGCACTGTCACAACAGGACACATGGCGGTGACGATGATTGCCGCTGCCGGAAGCCTGGACGAGGATCGCGTGCTGGCTCTCGCCGGAGCTGTGGAGAGTGCCTCGGAGCATCCGATTGCCCATGCCATCGCCGCCCATTCCGGCTCGCAAGCGCCAGTCACAGAGTTCACGAACATGGCCGGCTTCGGCGTGCGTGGCACTGTCGAGGGCCTCGAAGTCGTCGTCGGACGACTCGGCGACGCCGAAGCACCGGGAGCTCTCCGGACGGCCGCCGATGACGCCGGTCATCGAGGCGAAACGGCCGTGTGGGTCATGGTCGACGACGCCGTAGTCGGCGTCATCGCAGTCGCCGATCAGGTCAAGGATTCCTCGGCACAAGCGATCAAGGACCTACGAGCGCTGGGTCTCGAGCCCATCCTGCTGACCGGAGACAACACACTCGTGGCCAACGAGGTCGCCCGTCAAGTAGGTATCGACACTGTGTTGGCCGAGGTCACGCCTGCCGACAAGGTCGCCCTGATCACACGTTTGCAGACCGAGGGCAAGGTGGTGGCGATGGTCGGCGACGGCATCAACGACGCCGCCGCTCTGGCCGCTTCCGACCTCGGAATCGCGATGGGCACCGGCACCGACGTCGCCATCGAGGCCTCCGATCTGACCCTGGTCAAGGGTGATCTCGCCACCGCCGTTGATGCCGTCCGGCTTTCGCGGGCGACGTTGCGGACCATTAAGGGCAATCTCTTCTGGGCCTTCGCCTACAACGTCGCGGCCATACCGCTGGCGGCTCTGGGCTTCCTCAATCCACTCATCGCGGGTGCGGCGATGGCGTTCAGTTCGGTCTTCGTCGTCACCAACAGCCTGCGCCTGCGAAGGTTCGAGTGATTCAGACCACGAGGTCGTCAAAAGGCGGGGTCGAGACCTCGAAGAGCGCTTTGCAGCAATTCATTCACACGCGGAGCAGGCAAGTTGAGCAAAGCCGCCGCCTCATCATCGGTATGACCGCCGTAGGCACACAATGCGAGCACATCGCGCTGATCGTTAGGCAGTGTCCGCAACCCACCGCCCGGGAAGGTGCCGGCCGGATTGCCCGAAGGAGACGAACTCGGGCTGCCGCCGGCATCGTTGCCGGCACCGCTCGCGAGGTAGATACGTCGCGCGAACTCTCGCACGACATCGCGCGCGACAACAGGTTTGTCGCCAGCGAAACTCATTCGGCCGGAGCCAAACGTCTCGACTACCAACTTCCATGCTCGGGCAGAGTCGCCGGTCAAAACACAGGCCAACGTAAAGAGCGAGAAGTCCGAAACAACCCTCGCGTCAGGAACCGGGTCCGAAATCGAGGCGACCATGATCAGCGCCACTCTTCGGGCACAGGATGTGAATACGAAATTCTCTTCATCGCCAACCGCCTTCATCAACTTCGATGGGGCCGTCGGGGTCTGGGACGACATGTGTGTTTCCGCTTTCAATGTACGCGCATATGAGCGCCCTGTGACCCTTTTAGCCGCCCGCAATTTTCGTGAGGCCCGAGACTGATTGTGGTTCGGTGACGACGGCCCGGCCGACGTCGACCAAGCGCATCTGGTTCTCGCGCGCATAGTTTCGAAGCAACGCAAACGCCTCGTCTATTCCGACATTCCGGAGCTTGCTCAGAGCCCCCTTGGCCTGTTCGATGACGATGCGGCTGTTGAGCGCACCCTGCAGCTGCTCGGTCAAGGTCTCTGCACGCTCGACGCTTCGCTCTTGCAGAATGGCAATGGTGGCGACGTCGGCGAGTGCCTGCACGATGCGGACATCACTGTCGTTGAAACGTTCGGTCTTACTCCCGAAAATGTTCAGGGTGCCGATGACGTCATTGCGCAAGCGCATGGGTATCGCATGGACCGAACCAAAGCCGGCCTCGAGCGCGCGCGGCGCAAACACAGGCCAGCGCTCCACCGCGGTCATGAGGTCGGAGTTGACAACCGGCTCGCGCGTACGAAAACAGTCCAGGCAGGGTCCCTCTGAAGTCTGCAATTGAAACAACTCGAGCAACTTGGCCTGCTCGGTCGATGCGGCCATGAATTGCAGGTCGCCGTGTTGGTCGGCCAGTAGAATGCCGACAGCGAGCGCATTGCAGATCGACGCGGCGCGATCCGTCAGGTTGTGTAGGAAGTCGACCAGATCAAAATCGGCAACCAAAGTGTCTGCGACTTCGACAAAGACGTCAGACAATCGTTCAGCGGAAATCATGGTGCGTAGTCCTTTCTCTACCTGTGAGTGTAGGGCGCTTGGCGCGATCCATCAGTCCTCGATTCCCAGAACAACGTGACCAGTCATGATGTCGCCGGCAAGATCAGCCAGCGATTGATTGTTTGCGAAGGCGTGCGCGCGCATACGCACCAGCGCCTCCGCCAGGCTCACGCCGAGGTCAACCATGACCGCGCCCTGAGCCTGATATATCTCCGCGCGGTAGTTCAGCACGGTCTCGACGCCGAGGTGGAGCTTGCCGTCCTCGGTCGTCGAATCATCGTCGAGCAACACCTCGGTCGCAATCTCGGCAAAGGTCAGTGCCATCGTCAACTGCTGATAGTCCAGTGGCCCGGGGCGATCGACATACACCGTGAGAACGCCAAAGGCCGCCGCGCCGATATGCAGGGGAAACGCGAACACGGCATGCACGCCGCCATCCTGCGCAACGGAACTGTAGCCAGGCCACTTGTCACCTTCGCGAGACTGCAGGTCAGCGGTCAGGACCGGGCGCCGGAAGGCGAACGCATCGTGGCTCGGCCCCTCACCAAAGGTAAACTGGAGCTCATCAAGACCGAAACTGTGCTCATCGGAGCCCGCGACAACTCCAGCTGACCCGGCATCCGACATGAGACTCACGGTGACACCCAGAACATCAAGGTTGTGGACGGCGGCCCGGCACAGGCGCTCAAGCAAATTCACCATGTCCACGGCCCTGCCATCGGCCGACTGGATTGCCATCAATTTGGAGACGATGGCGCGACGACCTGCAGCCGTGTTCATGCTTCGCTTGGTCATCGCCGTCCCCTCCGTCCAAACCACCGGGGGCCGGGGCGGCGTCGTCCTCGCCTTCAGGCTAACCCCTCTGGGCCCAGTCGGCGTTAACGTCGTCGTATGAGTCAGCAATGGGAGCCCGAACGCGAGATCGGAATCGATGAGGCAGCCGAGCTGATCCGGGCAAAATGCCCGGATGTCGAGTTCGATCAGGCGCGGATCTTTGCGTCAGGTTGGGACAACACTGTCGTCGTCCTCGACCAGGATTGGATCTTCCGATTTCCGCGGCGATCCATCGCGCTGCCTGGCGTCAGACGTGAAATCGATTGGCTTGAGTGGATTTCCGAACGGATCGATCTTCCGGTCCCGATTCCCGCCCATGTAGGCGACTACGACGGTTGGCCTTTTTGGGGAGGTCGACTTCTTCTCGGCGAGGAACTCGCGCACTGCCCCCACGTCGACCGCGTTCCCATCGCGGAATCCGTCGGCAGGTTCCTCGCCCAACTGCACGCGATCGAGCCCAGGGGCGAGCTTCCGGTGGATCCGTTCGCCCGCGGCGACAGCGCTTCCCGCTCCGGCAAGGCGCGCGACGTCCTGGATGACCTGATCGGACTTGAGTTGTGGGAGAGCGACCCCGACATCGAGGCGATTCTTGCCGAGGGTTCCCAACTCGGTCCACCCCTCGGCAAGCCCGTATTCAGCCATGGCGACCTGTACTCGCGGCACGTCTTAGTCGGGCCGGAGGCGGACGCCGTCTGCGGCATCATCGACTGGGGCGATCTGTGCATGGCCGTCCCCGCGGTCGACCTCGCGATCGCCTATTCGGCCTTCTCCGGCGAGGCCCGAGAATCACTTTTGGATGCATATGGCTCGATCGACCCCGAAACCGAAATCAGGTCGCGTACGTTCGCCATCTTTTCCGCGGCTTCGGTTGCGCACTACGCCCACGATGTAGGAGACGAGATCCTGCTCGACGAGGCGATAGCCGGCCTGCAAGGCGCTGGTTCGTGAACGCTGTTCGGGGGCGGCGCCGCGCCACGTATGGCCAGTGGCCCTGGCGCCGATCGCCGCGCCCGCAAATCCGATGACGAGTCCAACAATCACGTCCGAGACGTAGTGCCAGCCGAAATAGACCGTGGCGATGATTGTGATGCCAAGGAAGATCCACAGGGCGACCCTCAGGACCTTGTGCAGGCCCGCCCATTGGGCCACGAAACACGCCGTTGCCGCCACACCTACGTGAAGGGAGGGAAACGCGGAGACATTCTGGACGACTCCAACGGCGGCCGGATGTGCGATCACGTTCATCCTGTCGATCCACATCGCATCCTGCAGTCTCGTGGTCGTCGTGGTGGCGAGGCGAGCGAAGTCGGCCGGGTTGACGTAGATGGGGCCGACCGTCGGGACCGCATAGTTCGCTGCTACGCCAAGAATCCAGTCGACCGCCACTGCGGTCACCCACCAGGAACCCACGAACGTCTCGCGATGCCAAACCAAGGCGACCGCGAGCGAAAACGGCAACAGAATGATCCAGCTGATGTAGAAGAACGACAGGACGTGGGCCGAGAATCCAGTCCCCAGCAGGTCGTGGAGAAGTACCGCAGGGTCGTGCCCGAACAGCATCGCCCGGTCGAGTTTGTCGAGGCTCGCGTCATACAAGTGGTGGTTGACGAATGGCACAAGTCCCTTGAGGTTCCGGATTGACGCGTATGTCGTGTACCAGGCGACGAGCCCGATCAGTGTGAATTGCATATTCACCCACGAGAGGCGCTCGCGTATGACTTCGCGGGCAGTTCCGGCCCAATCGCCATCGCGGTGGCCGCGAAGGATGATGCGCGGAACGACATCGATGACCAGCGCCAATGCCAGGATCGCCGTGAGCCTCAGGTAGGTGGGACCGGTGACGGTGTCGGGATCGCGAAACGGTACGCCGGAGTCCCACGCGACGACCAACGCTGCAGCCAGCGTCAGTGCAGCGAGAACTGAGACGAATCCGAGCCGAGACCTTTGCACCTGTAGAGCGTACTTCCCCTCTACTACGGCTCGATCCCTGCTCGACGACAATAGAGTGGCTCCATGGCTCGACTGACACACGAAGACGCTCACCGCATCGCGCGTGAAGGAACCAGCCCGATCGGATACTGGATCGTCAAACTGATCATGGTGCCGCTGTTTCGCAGCATTTTCCTGATGCGCGTCTCTGGCCTGGAGAACGTCCCGAAGACCGGGCCGGTCGTCATCGCCCCAAATCACAAGAGTTTCTGGGACGCATTCTTCCTCGCCGCGGTCCTGAGGCGGCGCGTCTTCTACATGGGCAAGTCCGAGTTGTTCCAGGGCCGCAAAGGTCGACTCCTCCTCACATTGGGCGGCTTCCCGGTCAAACGCGGCGAGTCCGATGCCGAGGCAACCCAGACCGCCATCGCGATCCTGAAGCGCGGAGACGTCTTGGCACTTTTCCCCGAGGGCACTCGTGTGCCCGACCCGCAGTCGCTGGGTGTGCCCAAACGAGGGGCGGCGCGCTTCGCCATCGAGACAGGAGCGCCGATCATTCCCACCGCGATCACTGGCACCGAAAAGCGGAAGTACCCCTTGCCTCGACGTGTCCAGATCGCCTTCGGCGAGGCGATACCGGTCGCAGGGCTTGAGCCGACCCCGGAAAGTGCGGCCCATCTGATCGACGATGCCGTATGGCCGGTCATCACCGAGGACTACCGCGAACTCAAGGCCCGCCCGGGCCTCATTGCCGGAGGACTTGCCGCCGCCGGACTCGGCGTCGCGATCTACAAATGGCGAAAGCGCAATTGAGCCCAGCGGAATCAGTCGCACGTCTCGTTCGTTAGTGACGGTATGACAGTCATTGCTATCACTGGGTCGACCGGCAAGATCGGCGGTTTGATCGCGCGTCACCTCAGCGAGGCGGGCATTCCCGCGCGGCTCCTCGTACGGGACCGGGCCCGCGCGCCGCAGTTGCGGCATACGAAGGTCGTCGAGTGCTCATATGGAGATGCCGAAGCCTCACAGGCGGCGCTCAAGGGTGTCGAAGTCCTGTTCATGGCCTCGGCCCACGAGTCCGACAATCGCGTGGACGAGCACAAGACGTTCATCGCCTCAGCGGCAGCAGCCGGCGTCCGACACATTGTCTATCTGTCCTTCACAGGCGCCAGCGCCAGATCCGCGTTCACTTTGGCCCGTGACCATGGGGCCACCGAGGACTACATCCGCGCCTCGGGGATGACCTGGACGTTCTTGCGCGACAACTTCTATGCCGAAGTCTTTCCGTACTTCGCCGACAAAAACGGCGTCATCCGAGGGCCTGCAGGCATCGGGCGGGTGGCACCAGTGTCCCAGGTCGATGTGGCCGCCGTTGCCGCCCACATCCTCCGTGACCCCCAGACCCACTCACATTCCACCTATGACCTCACTGGGCCGCAGGCGCTGACCATGGACGAGATCGCAGAAGTCCTGACCCGGGTCACCGGCAAGACACATACGTTCGCCAACGAAACGATCGCCGAGGCCAAGGCCAGCCGCGCGCACTACGGTGCTCCGGATTGGCAGGTCGATGCGTGGATCAGCACCTACACCGCTATCCGGGACGGTGAGCTCAACGCAGTGAGCGCCGACGTCGGCCGCATTCTCAGAAGGCCGGCGACGGGTTTCGCCGAGGCGGTTGCACGTTCCCTGGCCACGGCGTAAGCCCGCGTGTACCTAAAGACATACGATCGCCATATGTCCTCGATATACCTGCATGAGATCACCGGTTCTATCACCTACCGCGAAGGCACCGAGCTTCCTCGTGGTTCCATCGCCTCGGTGAAGGTCGTCAATCGCAAGGCCGAAGTCCTCGCGGCTACCGCATTCGAGGTCTTCCAGGTGCCAATGGATTTCACGCTGACACTCGACCGTGCCGATGCACCGGACCCCAGCAAACTGTCCATCTGGGCGGTCCTCCGCTCCGAGGCCGGCGTGTGGGGTACCCCTGATTTCGTATCTGCCGCGGAGCTCCCCGTGACGATCCATTTGCGCAAAATCGACGTCGAAGAATGAGTCAGAGCCCCGACGAAGCACCAGTGATCTCGCGCGTCGCGCGACTGCTGCGCCCCTATCGCAGCCAGATGGCCCTCGTCGGGCTGGCCGTGGTCACATCGGCCATCCTCACGTCGCTCGTTCCGTTCCTCACGAGGGCGGTCTTCGACGACGCGCTCTTCCCCAAGGCCGGCAAGCCAGATCTCCACCTGTTGACCATCCTGATCCTCGGCATGATTGCGATCCCCGTCGTCACCGCGGTGATCGGTATCGCCCAGAACTACCTGACCAGTCGCATCGGTAACTCGGCGATGGCTGACCTGCGCAGCGACCTCTTCGCCCACCTCCAAAAAATGGAGCTCGCGTTCTTCACAGCCACCAAGACGGGCGCAATCCAGTCGCGTCTTGCCAACGACGTGAGCGGCGTACGCACAGTGCTCACCGACACCGCGACAACGATCCTGCAGAACTCGGTGACCGTCACGGCGGCTTTCGTCTCGATGGTGATTCTGTCGTGGCAACTGACGATCCTGACGCTCATCATGATGCCCCTCTTCGTATGGATCCAGTTGCAAGTCGGCAAGCGACGCCAACGCCTTGCCCGCCGAACACAGGAGTCGTTGTCGGAGATGACCGCGATCACCGAGGAAGCGCTGTCGGTCTCCGGCATCCTGCTCGCCAAGGTCTTCAACCGCGCTGACTCCGAGACCGAGCGCTACCGCCAGGCCAACAAGAACCAAACCAAACTCCAGGTCGAGCAGGCCATGACCGGCAGGGCTTTCTTCGCGATCGTCCAGACCTTCTTCGCCATCACTCCCGCACTCATCTACCTCGTCGCGGGCCAGATGCTCGGTGCCGGCACGGCGCTCACAGCCGGAACGTTGGTCGCGTTCACCACCCTCCAGGCCCGCCTGCAGATGCCACTCCTGCAACTGATGCGTGTCAGCCTCGACGTCCAGACCTCACTCGCCCTGTTCCGCAGAATCTTCGAGTACATCGACCTTGAGCCCGCGATCGTCGAACGCCCCGGCGCCCATACGCTGACCCGCGACGAACTCCGCGGCGAGATCGAGTTCCGCAACGTGTGGTTCCGCTACCCCGAACCCCGGACCCTCACCGGCACACCGGCCAGGGATCGCTTCGGTGACACCGGAATACGCATCGACTCCCCTGCTTTGGATGATGCCGTGGGGGCCGAGACCGCACCTGGCGGAGAGGACCTCGAGAGGCTTCCGACCTGGACCCTGCATGACGTCTCATTCACGGTGAAGCCCGGCCAACTCGCCGCCATCGTCGGGCCATCGGGCGCAGGCAAAACCACTGCGACCTACCTGGTGCCCCGCTTCTATGACGTGACAGAGGGAGCCATCTTCATCGATGGGCACGATGTCCGTGACCTCACAATGGGCTCGCTCACCGAGGCGGTCGGCATGGTGACACAAGAGCCCTACCTGTTCCACGGCACGATTCGCGACAACATTGCCTACGCCAAGCCCGATGCCAGCGCCGCAGAGATCGAGCGAGCCGCGCGCGACGCCAACATCCATGATCGCATCATGACCTTTGCCGACGGCTACGAAACGATCACCGGTGAACGCGGTTTTCGCCTTTCAGGTGGAGAGAAACAGCGCCTGGCAATCGCCCGCGTACTTCTCATGGACCCTCGGATCCTCATCCTCGATGAGGCGACATCGGCCCTCGACACCGAGACGGAACGTCTCGTTCAAGAGGCCCTCGAACGGGCCACCCACAACCGCACCACGATCGCGATCGCCCACCGCCTCTCCACGATCCAGAACGCCGACGTCATCTTCGGGCTCGAGGACGGCCGCCTCGTCGAGCACGGCACCCACACCGAACTCCTCGCTGCCGGCGGCCTCTATTCGCGCCTGTATGTCGAACAGTTCGGCTCCGGCCAGATCGAGGCGCGCTTCCACGATGGCGTGAAGTTCTCCGACGGCGCCACCCACTGCGATCGCAACACCGGCGACGACCGTCGGGCTGACGTTGCGCTATGACCTCGTTTCGCCTTGCGCGTGTCTATACCGAGCCGACCAGCAGTGACGGAACGCGTGTCCTCGCAGACCGCCTTTGGCCACGTGGCTTGTCAAAGGAGAAGGCCAGGATCGACCTGTGGCTGAAGGACCTGACGCCGTCTAATGGATTGCGGATCTGGTACCACACTCACCCGGAAGACTTTGATGAGTTTTCAGCACGCTATCGGCAGGAGCTTGAAGCTCAGCCACAGGCAATTGAGCAATTGCTTGGCGCAGGCGAATTCGTCACATTGTTGACCGCGCGCAAAGAACTGGAGCACAGTCATCTTGTCGTATTGCTGGAGGTGCTCGAGAGGTCCTAACGTCATACGCAAAGGAGATAAACATGCTCGGTGATGGCAAGGCATTCAGCGGATTCTCGGTCGACGACATCGACGTCGCCCGGCAGTTCTACTCGGACGCGCTGGGACTTCAGGTCACTGACGAGAACGGCATGCTGCGGCTACACGTCGGCGTCGATCGCCCGATCCTTGTGTATCCCAAAGGCGACGCGCATGTCCCCGCCGAATACACGATCCTCAACTTTCCGGTGGACGACATCGACGCCGCTGTTGCCGGTCTCACCGCCCGGGGCGTCCGCTTCGAGAAGTACGAAGGCACCCAGATGGAGACCGATGCCACCGGTGTCTTCCGAAAGGGCGGCCCGCTGATCGCATGGTTCACCGATCCGGCAGGCAACGTCATGTCGGTCATCCAACTTTGAGCGCGGGTCAGAGGGCGAGGCCGACGTATTTGGTTTCGAGGTATTCCTCGATGCCCTCGGCGCCACCCTCACGACCGAATCCGCTCGACTTGACCCCGCCGAACGGGGCGGCCGGGTTCGAGACGATGCCCTGATTGATCCCGACCATGCCGGTCTGCAAGCGCTCGGAGACCTTGATCGCGCGGGAGAAGTCCTCGGTGAACGCGTAGGCCACGAGGCCGAACTCGGTGTCATTGGCCATCGCGATGCCTTCGTCGTCATCGCTGAAAGTGAAGATCGGCGCGACCGGGCCGAAGATCTCTTCGCGGAACATCGTCGCGTTTTCACTGACGCCGGTCAGCACTGTCGGCGGGTAGAAGTAGCCATCTCCCTCAAGTGCCTTGCCGCCGGTCAGTGCCTTCGCGCCCTTGGCGATCGCGTCGTCAACGAGTTCGGCGACCTTGTCGCGCTGCTTGCTCTCGACGAGCGGGCCGACCTCCACGCCGTCCTCGATGCCACGACCGATCTTCATGGCACCCATACGCGCGGCGAGCTTTGACGCGAACTCCACGGCCACCGATTCGTGAATGATGAACCGGTTGGCGGCGGTGCACGCCTCACCGATATTGCGCATCTTGGCCAGCATCGCGCCGTCGACCGCCCTGTCGATGTCTGCGTCGGCGAAGACAAGGAAAGGGGCGTTGCCACCGAGCTCCATCGACACCCTCAGCAATCCCTGAGCGCTCTGCTCGATGAGGGTCCGACCCACCTCGGTCGAACCGGTGAACGTCAGTTTGCGGAGGCGCGGATCGCGGATGAGCGGCTCCATCACCTTGCCTGTCGACGACGTCGTGATGATGTTGAGAACGCCGTCCGGAAGGCCCGCTTCGCTGAGTATGCCTCCAAGGGCCAGCATCGACAGCGGGGTGAGAGAGGCGGGCTTGACGACCATGGTGCAACCTGCGGCGATGGCCGGCCCGATCTTGCGGGTGCCCATCGCGAGCGGGAAGTTCCACGGCGTGATCATCAAACACGGCCCGACCGGTTGTTTCATCGTGAGGAGTCGGGTCGCACCGTTGGGGGCCATCGAGTAGCGACCGGAAATGCGCACGGCCTCTTCGGAGAACCAGCGGAAGAATTCCGAGCCATAGGCGATCTCGGCCTTGGATTCCTTGAACGGCTTGCCCATCTCGAGGGTCATCAGCGTCGCAAGGTCATCTGCACGTTCGGTGATGAGTTCGAACGCCTTGCGCAGAATCTCGCCGCGATCGTGAGGCGGAGTTGCAGCCCAGGCTTCCTGCGCCGCGACCGCTGCGTCAAGCGCTGCCTTGCCATCGGCGACACTCGCATCCGCCACCGAAGTGAGGATCCGCCCGGTTGATGGGTCTTCAACCTCGAGAGTCTTGCCACCCTCGGCATCGCGCCACTGCCCACCGATGTACAGCTGTTTGTTGACGTCCTCGACTACGGTCAATTCGTTCATACGCCGATGCTAACGCGAGAACAAGGCAACGATCAGGCAGTGGCTCGGCGGCCTTTGACTTTGGTATAGACGAACCAGATCGCACCGATCAGGACCACGACGATGAAGACTTTTTGCAGGACGCCCGCGTACTTTTCGACCTTGTGCCAATTGTTGCCGAGGTTGTGGCCGGCCACGATCCAGATTGAGTTCCATATCAGGCTGCCTGCGGCCGTGTAGAGCGAAAAGCTCCACACGCTCATCTTCTCGACGCCTGCCGGCACCGAGATCAGGCTGCGAAGCACGGGCACCATTCGACAGAGGAACACCGCCATTCCGCCGTGACGGTTGAACCACGCTTCGCCTCGGTCGATGTCATGGGCGTTGACGAGAGGTACCCGCACGAGGATGGCGCGTGTACGGTCGCGGCCGAACCAGCGGGAGACGAAGTACAACCCAAGCGCGCCGACCAGCGAACCAATCGTGGTGGCGATGATGACCTGAATAAGACCGAATTGGCCACCCACGCTCGCCGTGAAACCGGCCAGCGGCAACACCACCTCGCTCGGCAGGAAGGGCAACAATGTTTCAATGGCCAGGATGAGTCCTGCGCCGAAAAGTCCCAGTTTGTCCATCAAGTCCGCGGCAATCCCGGCGATGCCGGAGGTAGGCACAGGGGGAGTTTGCAGCGCGATCAGGGCAAGTAGGGTCACACGGTGAGCCTAGCGAGTCGCCGAAATCCGAGGGTCGTTGTTCCCGCAATACTTTCGGCAATGTTCTTGCTGGTGACAGTGTTGGCGGGGCAGATCGACGAGCCGCGGCATCGGGCCAGCTTCCTCAATCCTGTCAGGCACCTCACCGTTCTTTCGGGCAAGGACCCGGCCTCCCTCGCACTCGACGCGTCACGACAGTTCTACGGCCGCGCTCCGGTCGTGGTCATTGCGGCAGACAAGGACAAGCCCGCCCAGGCCCTCGGCGCCGGCGCGGCCACCCGCCTCCAGGCGCCACTCCTCATGCCAGGCCCCGGGCTCAGCACAGAGCTCAAAAGGCTTAGGGCCGAGCAGGTTCTCGTGATCGGTGACGCCGGCGCCACGCGGATTGCTGTCGACCGAGTCGAAGTGCCGGCAGATTCGGTCACAGTCGACAACGCGGTAGCCACCATCGTGGACGGCGACGTGTTTGAACCGGTGCCGGTTCCCGAAAGCGACACTCTGGTCATCACCCGTTCAACCGGGGCCGATCTTGTCCCGCTCACCAACGCCCGAAATGCCGGAGCCACCGTCGTCGAGTTGCCGGGCGGCGATCCGCGCCGAGATCCACGGGCCGCAAAGATCCTCAAGGCCCGGCCTGACAGTCCGGTTGTTGCCCTCGGCATGGATGCGCCCAAGTTTGCCTACACGCTGTTGGCCGTACGCAAGGCCTCGCAACAACCCGGAGGCGGCTACTTCGTCTTCCCCGGACGCACGATGGTCGCGTTCTACGGCTACCCGGGCTCCGCGGCGCTTGGCGCGCTCGGCGAGCAAGGACTCAAGGCCAGCATCAAGCGCGCCAAGGGAAAAGCGCGCGCATACAAAAAGCTCAGCAGACGGCCGGTCATACCGACGTTCGAAATCATCGCCACGGTCGCTTCGTCGGGAGCGGGAAAAGACAAGGACTACTCGAGCGAAGCCCCACTGTCCCTGCTTCGGCCGTGGGTCGAGAAGGCCACCAAATCCGGTATGTACGTCGTCCTCGACCTGCAACCGGGACGCAGCGATTTCCTGCGTCAGGCCAAACGATATGAATCACTGCTGGCCATGCCCCATGTCGGCCTCGCCCTGGATCCCGAATGGCGCCTCACGAAGCACCAGAAGCCCCTGCGTCAGATCGGATCGGTCAATGTTGCCGAAATCAACCGGACTGCGGCCTGGCTCGCCGCGCTCACGCGCAAACACGCCCTCCCCCAAAAGCTCCTGATCCTGCATCAGTTCCAGACCAGGATGATCCGCGACCGCGGCAAGCTCAACAACTCACATCCTGAGTTGTCGATCCTGATCCACGTTGACGGCCAGGGCACGCAACCGGAGAAACAGTCCACCTGGAAGACGATTCACCAGGGGGCGCCAAAGGGGATCTTCTGGGGTTGGAAGAACTTCTACGACGAGGACGACCCCACCTTGTCCGTCAAGAAGACGTGGTCGAAGGTCAAACCTCGTCCGGAGTTCATCAGCTACCAATAGCCGCTGGTCCCGACACTCGGTGAACTCGTGTACCGATTTGCTAGACACGATTCCCCGTGGGGTGAAAGACTCCGTCCCAAGAGGGTGGATCGGCAGCCCGCACGGGTTGCCCCGAGGAGGATGTCCCCACATGCGTCATGCACCTGTACCTGACAAGGAAGTCATCAACCGACTCAAGGAACTCACCACCCTGAGCGATTCCGAGATCAACGAATTCGCGAAGGCCGGACGAGTCGTACATTTGCCGGCTGGCTGGGGAGTCATTTGGGAAAAGACGCCTGCCGATGCCGCCTACTACATCCTCGACGGCGAAGTCTCCATCCAGCGCGGCCACCAAGAGATCGCCACACTCGGCGCGGGCGACTTCATCGGCGAGGTTGCCATCGTCAGCCATCAGTTGCGTACGGCATCCGTGGTGACCACGACCAAGGTGACGATGCTCAACTTCAGCGCCGACGTCGCCCGCGAACTTGCCGCGAAGATTCCGGCAATCGGACAATCCATCGCCGCAAGCACGGCTCAGCGGCTAGAGGTCGACAAAGGCTGATGGCCGACGAGGACGACTCCGCATTCGATCCGTCCACCGTTATCGCGGCAATATCGGCATTTCTTCTCGGAGAAACGCCAACACTTCGTCGCGCCGAAGTCGAGGCCCTGTCGGGGATACCTGCCGAGGTGACACGCGAGAGATGGCGCGCCCTTGGATTCCCAGAAGTCGATGATGAAACCGTCGCGTTCACCCACACCGATGTCGAAGCCCTCCGCATAACGCAGAAACTCATCGACCTGGGCATATTGGCCGAGGACTCCGAACTCGCATTCATCCGCACCACTGGCCGGATGTATGCGCGATTGGCCGAATGGCAGGCGCGCAACATGCTCTCCTCGATCACGGGGGACGGCACCGAGGAAGGGCTTACGCTCGACCGTCTCGATGAGATCATCCCCCTGGCCGAGCAGGTGCAGGCGTACGTCTGGCGCCGGCATCTTGCCGGGGCCGCGACGAGGTTGCTTCTCAGGGACTCGACCGACACCGAGGGCGGAACCATGTGCGTGGGCTTTGCCGACATCGTCGGCTACACGAGCCAGAGCCGCAAGTTGACGACCGGAGAGCTGGCAGCCATGGTCGAGCGATTCGAGGGGGTCGCAACCAGCCGCATCGTCGACCACGGCGGACAGGTCATCAAAACGATCGGCGACGAAATCCTGTTCGTCACCGACAGGCCGATCGACGCCGCGCGCCTGGCACTTGAGTTGCTCGACGAACACCTCAACGACGAGGACTTCCCCCAGGTACGAATCGGGATGGCGTACGGCAGTGTGCTCAACCGGCTGGGAGATGTCTTCGGGCCGGTCGTCAACGTTTCATCACGCCTTACTTCGATAGCCAGGCCAGGCCGGGCCGTCGTGGACCGTGCGCTTGCCGAGCAACTGCGTGATGACGAGCAACTGCGGGTCCGAAGAATGCGCCGCGTCTCGGTCAAGGGCTACCCCCACCTTGAGCCGTGGTCGCTCAAGCGTCCACGCGATGACGATGATCCACGGCCCTCGGTGCGCGACGCGATCGAAGAAGTGCTCGAAGACGCCTCGACGCAGGTCGACGAAGCTGCCCGGGCCGCGAAGTCGGCAGTCGAGAAGGCGGCTGACAGGCCACGCCACCAAAGGTCAGGCAAGGATAGACGGCCCAAGCCCGAAAAAGGTTAGCCTCGATTTTGTCGCGATCCGGGCTGCCCAGTTGGTACGCTCCGTACGCCGTTGGCTCTCGACAGGAGAACGCACATGCGCGGATGGGCCGAATTTATTCTTCGTCACCGCAGGTGGGTGATGGTCTTCTGGCTGATCGTGATGGTCGCCGGCGGAGTCACTGCGGGCAAGACCACCGGCCGTATGACGGTCGACTTCTCGCTGCCCGGCCAGCCCGGCACCGAAGCATCCGACAAGATCATCGCGGCGGTCCACAACGGTGGCAACACCACGCCAATGCTCGCAACGATCACCATGCCGGCCGGCAAGACGATCACCGGCAACGAGGATGCGGTCTCCAAGGCATTTGACGCGGTGGGCGCAAACGTCAAGGCGTACGGGGCCCCCGTGACGAATGTCCGGGTGATCGACGAGGCGAACACCGGTGACAAGGCGTTCCGCACCAAGGACGACCGGACGGCGTACGCCATGGTTTTCTACCCGTTTACGCCGAGCCAGACCGCGAAGCTGCCCACAGAGCTGATCCGCACGGCGGCCGAGTCTGCCAAGCCGGCCGGCTCGACCGTGGGCGTGACCGGAATCGATGCTTTGGCACTCGGCGACGACTCCAGCGGCCCCGGCGTGCTGACCGAGACCCTGCTAGGCGCCGGCGGCGCATTGCTGGTGCTGATGTTCGTGTTCGCCTCAGTGCTGGCATTCCTGCCACTGGCGGTGGCCGCGGTGTCGATCATGGCGACCTTCCTCATGCTCCTCCCACTGACATACCTGACCGACGTCTCCTTCATCGTGCAGTTCCTGGTCGCCCTGGTCGGGCTCGGCGTGGCGATCGACTACTCGCTGCTGCTCGTGACCCGATGGCGGGAGGAACGCGATCATGGCAAGGACAATCACGAGGCGGTCGTCGCGGCAATGGAGACTGCCGGGCACGCCGTGTTCTTCAGCGGGCTCACCGTGGCGATCGGCCTGCTGGCATTGATCGTTCTTCCGGTCCCGTTCATGCGAAGCATCGGCATGGGTGGCGCGCTGATTCCGTTCGCCAGCGTGCTGGTCACCTTGACATTCACCCCGGCGATCCTCGGCGGCATCGGGCCACGTGTCGATTGGCCGAAGATCCGCCACGAGAACAACGCAAGTCATGGCTGGAGCCGATGGGCACGTCTCATTGTGCGCCGTCGCTGGATTGCGGCCGGTGCGGCGTTCCTGGCGCTGGGCCTGCTGTTCGCGGCGTTCCTCGGCATCAAGATCGGAGCCCCCTCGTCGGACTCGCTCGCCAAAACTGGTCCAGCTGTCACGGCCCTGCACACGTTGGAGAAGGGCGGCATCACGACCGGAGCACTGACCCCGATCGAGGTGCTGGCCAAGAGTGACCAGGCATCCGCCGTCGCCGCCAAGCTCGGCAAGATCGACGGCATTGAGGCCGCGCTGGTGTCCACCGGGAAGTCCAGCTCGGCCAATGGGCAAACCGTCGTCGTGTTGATCCCTGACCGCGAGACGGTCAACTCCAAGAGCGTCGCCGTGGTCAAGCGGGTCAAAGCTGCGGCCGACAAGACGCCGGGAGTGATC
>JBDSQP010000129.1:0-5426 GCA_039929755.1 Aeromicrobium sp.
CCTCGAAACCCGCGACGCCCATTTCACGGCCGATGCCGGACTGCTTGTAGCCGCCGAACGGAGCATCGGGGCTGAACCAGACTCCTCCGTTGACCGCCAGGGTTCCAGTCCGGATCCGGGCCGCGACGGATTTCGCGCGCGCCAGGTCTGCTGAGTCGACCGAGCCGGAGAGCCCGTATGCCGAGTCGTTGGCGATGCGGACGGCGTCGTCGTCGCCGTCGTGCGGGATGACGACGAGCACCGGTCCGAAGATCTCTTCCTGGGCAAGGCGTGAGGTGTTGTCGAGGCCGGCGACGACGGTCGGCTCGATCCAGAAACCGTCCTGGTCGATGACGTTGCCGCCGGTGGCAAAGGTGCCGCCTTCGGCAATCGCGATCTTCAGGTATTCCTCGACGCGGTCTCGCTGCACTGCCGAGATCACCGGACCGCAGATCGCGCCGGGGTCGGTCGGGTCCTTCGCCCCGATCGATTCCATTGTTGCGGCGGCAACCTGCACCGCCTCGCCGTACCTCGCGCGCGGCACCACCAGACGAGTGGTGATTGCACAGCCCTGGCCGGCATGGATGCAGGCAGCGAAAGCCGTGGCTCCAGCGACGGCCGAGACGTCGGCGTCGTCGAGGGCGATCGCAGCCGACTTGCCGCCAAGCTCGAGGAAGACCTTCTTCAATGTCGGAGCGGCCGCAGCCATGATTGCCTTACCGGTCGCGGTCGAACCTGTGAAGGAAACCATGTCAATCCGCGGATCCACGGTGAGTTGGGCGGCGACCTCATTCGACCGCGGTGTCACCACGTTGAAGACGCCCGCCGGCATGTCGGTGTGCTCGACCACCAGGCGGCCAAGCTCGGCAGCCAACCAGGGCGTGTCCGGCGCCGGCTTGAGGACGACAGTGCAACCGGCCGCGAGCGCCGGAGCGACCTTCGCGAGGTTGATCTGTGTGGGCACGTTCCACGGCGTGATCGCTGCGACGACTCCCACGGGCTCGCGCCGTACGGTCCGCCGGCTCGGAATGCCCATCGGCGAGGCGACGCCGAGGTCGGTCTCGAATTCATACGACTCGGCAAGGTCAGCCACGAAGGTCAGTCCGTCCACCGGTCCATCGAAGCCAGCCGCGACGATCATGAAATCGGGCATGCCGACCTCGGCCGTGGTCAACGCCCGGAAGTCATCGGCCGTGTCCAGCAGCGCCTTCTGGAACTGGCGGATGCATCGCACCCTGAGCTCGGTGTTGGTGGACCAGTCGGACTCGTCGAAAGCGCGGCGGGCGGCCGCGATCGCCGCCTCCATGTCGGCGGCCGTACCGTCCGGCGCAACGCCGATCTCTTGCCCGGTGGCGGGATTGATGATCGGGTAGGTCGCTCCGTCGCTCGCCGGCACCAGAATGCCGTCGATGAGCTGCAGCGCAGGCGGTGTGGTCATGCTGCCAGATTCTAGACAGGTGATTGGACACCTGTCCAGTCTTTGGCCTGAGCGGATCAAATGAGCCAAGAGGCTGGAAAAGGGCGCCACTACGCTCTAGGGTCAACTAGAACGTGTTCTAGATTTGACGTGGAGGTGCCATGGGAGACGGGTCGGCGGAGGTTTCGTCCGGACAGGCGTGGACAGAGTTTTGCCGTGCGTTGGAGCAGGCAGGCGAGGTCGTGCTGCGGGACTCCGCGCCGGACACGCCACTCGATCGCGCCGAGGGCTATCGGTACCTGACGCGCCTGCTCAGGGAGATGCTGTACTCGACAATCGAGAATGCCGATCCCGACTTCCCTCGTTTGCACGAGTTGGACCGCGTCAAGCTCGGAGCCGACAACCCCGACAACGTCTACCTGTCGGCGAACATCCGGGGTGACCGCTCCTACCGGATCACCGGCACTCGCGGCTCGATCGCCTACTTCAGCATCGGCTCCAAGGCCAACCGGTATGCGATTGACGGCACGATGGCATCAACCGGTGAGATCTCCGATCGGGACCTCGTTGTCGAAGCCGACGGGACCGTCGAGATCATCGCCAGCGCCATCCCGCACGACAAGAACTGGTTGCCGCTCGCGCCGGATTCAACAGGCCTCGTGGTCCGCCAGACCTACCTCGACCGTACGACCGAGGTTCCCGGGCTGTGGAACGTGGAGCGGATCGGCGAACCGATCGAACGCAAAGAGTTGGACCCCAAGCATTTCGCCAAGGCGCTCGCGACGGCCGCCTTCTCGCTGCATGGCACTGCTGCTTTGTTTGCGAACTGGACCGAGATGTTCATGACCCGACCCAACGAGATGCCCGACTTCGGCCAGGAGATGTTCCAGAAGGCGGGCGGCGATCCGGAGATCTTCTACCTGCACGGCTACTTCACCCTCGAACCCGGTCAGGCATGGGTGATCGAGACCGATGTGCCCGACTGCCCCTATTGGAACTTCCAGCTCGACAACTGGTGGATGGAATCTCTCGACCACGAGCGCCAGGTGACCATCAACAAACACACCGCGAAACTTGACGACGGCCGGCTCACGATCGTCGTCTCCGAGCGTGATCCTGGGTGGGGCAACTGGATCGATACCTGTGGCCACAGCACCGGCACGGCCTTGCTGCGCTGGCTCGGTGCCGCCGATAACCCCCTACCGAAATGCACAGTGCTTGATCTTGGAGAAATCGACTTGGAGGCACCATGACCACCGCCGAGACTGCTGCTGCACTTGACGTGGATGCGCTGCTCGCCGCCGCCCGCGACAAAACGGGGCTCAGCAACTACGGGGACGACTGGTTCCTCGAACCCCTCGGCGTCCTAACGAAGGCTCTGGCCGACGAAGCCAAGCTGTCCGAGCTCGGACTGATGATGACTCGGCAACGGCTCATTGCCTTGCTCGCCGACCGGCTGCGTCTGCGGGACCTGCAGTCGAAGCATCCGGAAATTCTTGACGAGGATGTGGCTCTCGCCGCCGAGATTTGCGGGCTGCCGCGCACGGGTTCCACCCTCATGCACCGACTCCTGGCCTCGTCGCCGCACGTGACGACGACACTCTCGTGGGAGACCTCATACCTACTCCCATTCCCCGGGGAGGGACCGGACGCGGAGCAGCGTAAGAAGCGCGCACGGGAGAAGTTCGAGATGTTCCTCGAGATGAGCCCGGACTTCGGCGACATCCATACGATCGAGTGGGACGGCCCCGAAGAGGACGTCATAGTGCTCGACCGCACATTCACGTCGATGAGCTTCGATTCGTTCTACCAGATTCCGACGTACGGGCTGTGGCTGCGCGAGTTCGACCAGGCGCCTGCTTACCGGGAGCTCAAGGAGTGGCTGCAGGTCCTCCAATGGCAGAGCCCCGACCGCAAAGGGTTGCCGTGGATCCTCAAGTCGCCGCATCACCTCACCGCGGTCGACACAGTGCTTGACACGTTCCCCGAATGCAGGATCGTGATGACGCACCGGTCACCGACGAAGGCCGTTCCGTCCTACGCCTCCATGGTGTGCGCGATCTCCGCGCAATACAGCGACCAGGTCGACCCGATCGCGATTGGACGTTACTGGCGGGATCGGTTCGCGAAGACGCTCAAGGATTTCGAAGACGTGCGTGCCAGGCGTCCGGAGCGGTTCGTGGACGTGCAGTTCAAGGACACGCTGACCGATCCGGTGGGCGAGGCAGTGCGAGTCACGACAGCTCTCGGCCTGCCGGCCGATCGGGAGGCCTTGGGCGACTACGTGGAGCGCAACCGGGCTGAGCGACACGGAACGTCTCACACATACACGGCGGAGGACTTCGGTCTTTCCGAGGCTGAACTTGAAAATGACTTTGCGTTCTATCAGGCTGAACTACTAGGAGATGGAGTTGCCGAATGATCCTCAAAGACGAGGTCGTCATCGTTTCAGGAGTTGGAGCCGGACTCGGCGCCAAATTGGCGCTTCGTGCGGCCGCTGAGGGCGCGAAGGTAGTCATGGCCGCTCGTTCGAGTGACGTGATGGACCAGACTCTCAAGGAGATCACAGCCGCAGGCGGCGAGGCAGTTGCCGTGCAGTGTGATGTCCGCAAAACCGAGGACGTCGAACGCGTCGCGGCGACTGCAGTTGAGAACTACGGCAAGATCACCGGCTTGGTCAACAGCGCATACGGCCACCCCGGCTTCACCGATCTGCTCGACACACCCGACAAGGCGCTGCGCCGGGCGATGGACATCATTCTTTACGGATCGCTGGAGATGAGCCGCGCTGTCGTCCCGCACATGACGAGCGGCGGATCGATCGTCAACGTCGGCACAATGTCCACCCGCAAGCCGATGCGCGGCGAGGGCGGCTACGCGATGGCCAAGGCCGCCATGGGCTGTGCGTCGCAGTACATGGCGCTCGAGCTCGGCGAGAAGGGCATCCGCGTCAACCAGGCGATCATGGGCTGGCTGGATGGGCCCGGTGTGCGGTTCTACCTGACAATGACCGCCGAAGAGAAGGGCATCACCGAGCAGGAGGTGTACGACGACATCGCCTCTCGCAACCCGCTCGGTCGGATACCTACCGACGAAGCGTGCGCCGGCGGCATCCTCTACCTCCTCTCGAGCCTGGCATCCGAGGTCACCGGCGCGACCCTCGACGTCAACGGCGGGGAGTACATGCCGGCATGAGTGAGCACCTCATCACGTCGGTGACGGTGGAGATCGAGGCGCCGGCGGCTTTCGTATGGGACGTGCTGGTCGACTATGAGCGCTATCCGGAGTGGAATCCGTACACGATTGCTGTGGAGACCACCCTCGAGCTCGATGACCGGATCGACCTCACGCTGCCTCAGGTCGACGGGTCGGACAGCACGTTCGTCAATCGGGAGTTCATCCGTATCGTCGACCCGCCCCGTCACCTGCGCTACGACACCGGCGAGGAGATGGTCGGCATACACGGGATGCGGGACCAGTGGATCACCGAGCTCGGTCCTGACCGCTGCTCGTACTACACAACGGACACGCTGAGCGGAGAGCTCGCCGATCTGGTCATGGAGACGACCGGTGACTGGATCAAGGCAGGTTTTGACTCCGTAGCGATTGCGTTGAAGGCTCGCTCAGAGCAGCTGTTGTAGGCCTACTGCACGAACCCGTTCACCGGGAGTGTGAGCCGGCACTTAACCGGCTGAGTATGTGTCGGGTCCAGGATATTGAGCACCAATTGAGCTGCGTTGGGGCTCGACGCGATCTCCAAATGGTCAGAGAAGTCGTTGGCGCAAACGTTTTGGAGAACGATGTTCTTCATGTTCGGATAGCCGGTCTGGATGCCGCTTGTGTAGGGCACCACCACGTCGTCGAACCTGGTGACGATGTTGGTGTAGTCGACGCCCGACGCGGCGATTCGGCCGGTGCGCATCTTCTGCATGAACGCGGAGCCGTTCGCCATCTGGTTGCAGGCGCCGCACACGGGCACCAGGGTTGAAGAGTCGAAACCGTTGGCCCTGCCCATCGCGCTCAGAGTGCC
>JBDSQP010000130.1:0-2152 GCA_039929755.1 Aeromicrobium sp.
GGGACGCTGCTTCGCCGAACGTACGGCTACGACGACATCGCGCAGCTTGCCGACCTGATCGCCCGCGGGGTCGAAAACTTCCTGCCCGATCAGTCGGGACAGAAAGATGCGGTTTGGCGTTGCGCTCACGCTCAAACCTTACCGGTCGGTGTCTGCCTCCGGAGCAGTTGACGGGTCTTGGGCCGTCAACGCTTGTGCTTGCCGCTCGCGGGCTTTGGTCGCGTCTTTCGCTTGGGCCGCGCCGACCGCGTGGCCCGCGCCGTCTGGACGACATACGTCAGCGAAACCACCAACCCGAACGCAATGGTCAGTGCCATGAAGACGACGATCATGGCCTTCGCATACGACGACGTTGAGGGAACCTGCTCGGTCAGATCGCGTGCACTGCCGCGAGATTCACGAACTGTGACGATGTCGCCGACTGCATGCGTCTTGACGCAGGAACCGAGGTCGCCCTCGCCATCGGAGAGTCGAACAACGTAGAAGTTGGACGAGCAATCGGTGGCACCGGCCGTCGTTGACTCGACCGACGTGATGACGCCCTCGAGATTGGGTTGGCCGATAAAGTCGCGGTCGCGGATCGCGAAGGCGAGTGGAATTGCCAACGAGCACAACGCCGCGCAAAGGAGAATTCGCAGCACGATGCTGACGAGGTTCTCGCGGTGCTGGTCCAGTGCCACGCGCATCAGAGTAGCGGCGGATCGCCCGCCTATGACAAGTGCTCAGGCTCTTGACGTGACTTGTGTTGGTCGTCGGCGCCGACTTCGGACTGAGACGAATGTGCGCCGGTCGCCGGACGCGCGGTCCCGGCCGGCAACATCTTGACGACAACGGACTTGGAGGTTGGTGTGTTGCTGCCGATTGCGGTCGAATCGAGGGGCACAAGCGGATTGGTCTCGGGGTAGTAGGCGGCCGCCGAACCACGAGGCGTGTCATAAGCAACAAGGCGGAAGTTGGTGGCCACGCGGTCGACGTCATCCTGATCCCAGCGGGTCACCAGATCGACGAATGAGCCATCGGAAAAACCAAGGGCGGCAATGTCGTCGGGGTGGATGAACACGACCCGACGGCCGTCATGGATTCCTCGGTAGCGGTCGCTGTTGCCATAAATCGTGGTGTTGAACTGGTCGTGGCTGCGCAAGGTCTGCAGGAGCAAATGCCCCTCGGGGACCTGGAGGACCTCGATCGGCGATGCGACGAATTCGCCCAAGCCTGACTTGGTCGGAAACGTACGTGAGTCACGCGGAGGATGAGGCAATACGAACCCGCCGGGCCGATCGACCTTGGCGCTGAAGTCCTCACATCCGGGCACCACACGCGATATGTGTTCGCGAATCTTGCCGTAATCGGCCCGCATACCGTCCCAGTCGATGCTGTGACGATCACCCAGCGTTGCCACTGCAATGCCTGCAACGATCGCGACCTCAGAACGCAAGTGCTTGCTCGCAGGATCGAGTGGACCGCGCGAGGCGTGAACCGATGACATCGAGTCCTCGACGCTCACGTATTGCTCGACGCCTTCATGGATGTCTCTTTCGGTCCGGCCCATCGTTGGCAGGATGAGCGCGGTCTCACCGCATACGAGATGTGATCGGTTGATCTTGGTGGAAATCTGAACCGTCAGGCTCGCATTGCGCATGGCGTCGATCGTCACGTCGGTGTCAGGTGCGGCCTGGACGAAATTGCCGCCGAGACCCACGAAGACCTGGGCTTTGCCGTCACGCAACGCGCGGATCGCATCGACCGTGTCGAACCCGTGCTCACGTGGAGGGTCGAATCCGAACTCCGATTGCAGGGAATCGAGAAATGCCTCCGGAGGCTTCTCCCAAATGCCCATCGTGCGATCGCCTTGGACATTGGAATGGCCGCGCACCGGGCACAGGCCCGCGCCTCGCTTCCCGATGTTGCCCTGCGCCAGCGCGATGTTGACGACTTCTTTGATCGTGGCAACCGAGTTGTGATGCTGGGTCAGCCCCATCGCCCAGCAATAGATCGTGGCGTCAGAGGCCCGGATCATCTCGGCGGCCTCGGTGATCTGCTCGCGGGTGAGCCCGGTGGCGGTCTCGACGACGTCCCAGTCGACCGCGCGCACGTGAGCGGCCCAGTCCTCGAACCCTCCCGTGTGGCGCTCGATGAACTCGTGATCGACCGC
>JBDSQP010000131.1:0-2900 GCA_039929755.1 Aeromicrobium sp.
GGCTACACGGTGACCGCGACCTTCGACTCGATCGAGAACCTCGTGCCCAATTCCACCGTCCAGCACGACGATGTCACGATCGGGACAGTGACCAAGATCAAGGTGGTCAATTGGAAGGCCAGGGTCACGATGCGACTCAAGAAGTCGCAGAACCTTCCCGCAAACGCGATGTTCACAATCGGGCAGAAGACACTTCTTGGCGCCCAATTCGTGGATGTCGTGGCTCCACCTCGGCCGGAAGGCAAGCTTGGTCCGGGTGTCACCGTCACGCAGTCCTCGACTGGCGGATATCCCGAAACCGAACAAGTGCTCGCGGCAGTTTCGCTGCTGCTCAACAACGGTGGTCTGTCCCAGATCAGCACCATTACTGGCGAACTAAACAAAACGCTGAACCAGCGCGCGCCGGACACGCGCCAGGTCATTGGACAGCTCAATCGCCTCATATCGACGCTCGACAATCGGAAGGCAGACATCATTGCCACGCTTGAGTCGCTCAACGGACTGACCTCGCGGATCGCGAAGGAACGCAAAACCGTCGCCACCGCAATCGACGCGATCGGACCGGGCCTCAATTCGCTCAACCAGGAACGAGGACAACTGGTTAAGGCGACCACCGCCCTCGGCAACTTCAGTACCGCAGCCAACCAACTGGTCAACACCAGCCAAGAATCGCTGCTCGCCAACCTCGGAGCTTTGCGTCCGATCCTGGGCGAGATCGATAAGGCCGGCGACGACCTGCCGAAGTCATTGAACTATCTGCTGACCGTACCGTTCCCGCTGGACAACACCCTCAAGGCGCTCAAGGGAGACTACGCGAACCTATTTCTCACATTCGATGCCTCGATCCCCAGCCTTACCAGTGCCTTCCTCGGCGACGGTTTAACCACCCCATCGCTACAGGCAACCGATCCTCTCGGAGCACCTGTCGGTGCAGGCGCCCCCGGACTCGAGGGTGTCTTGGGTGCCGGCTCGGCGAATCCCGGCTCCACAACGCCAGCTCCATCCACCTCACCGAGTGCGCCGACCGCACCGTCCTGCAATTTCCTGACCAAGCTAGTGGGAGGCTGCTGATGCTGACAACACTCGTCCGCCGACAACTCATAGCCTTCGTGGCGCTCGCAATCGTCGTACTGTCATTCAGCGCGATCAAATACGCCGGAGCGCCAAACGTCATCGGGGCGGGCACGCATGAGATTTCAGCGAAGTTCGCCGACACCAGCGGCCTCTATCCCCGTGCACTGGTGACCTATCGAGGCGTCAACATCGGCAAAGTGTCGAAGCTCGACATTGCAAACGACGGCGTACTTGTGCGCATGGACGTCGAGAGCGACGCAAGAATACCGATGTCAGCCGTCGCCGAAATTCACAGCACCTCAGCTATCGGCGAGCAATACGTTGACCTAGTTCCCAAAGACGACAGGGGGCCGTACCTGACGAAGGGGTCGCTGATCCCGGTGAGCCAAACCGTTGAGATGCCACAGATTTCACCCGTGCTGGAAAGTTTGAACAGCCTGCTGAAGTCGGTGCCTGAAGCCAAGACGACCGCTGTGCTGGATGAGCTCGACACAGCATTCGGCGGATCCTCAAACGATCTCGGCTCACTGATCGACGACACCACAAAAGTCGTAGCCGAAGCGCAAACGCAAGTCGCGGCGACAACTAGCCTGATCGACACGGCTTCGCCGTTGCTAACCACGCAACAGACGCTCGCTGACAAAACGACCTCATACGTATCGTCCCTCGCGTCATTCACCGGCCAGCTCAAGGCCAGTGACTCCGATCTCCGGAAACTGCTCACCGACATCCCGCCCGCCACCAGCGCCGTCGACACACTCATTTCAAAGCTCACGCCAGTCCTACCGCCGTTATTGAAGAGCTCGACGACTACCGCCGAGATGCTCAACGCCTACAACGCCAACTTGCGGCAACTGCTCATCATTTACCCGGCAATGCAGGCACGCTTGGAGGCCGTGTTCGGGCCACACCAGGCCGACGGGTCGGCAAAACTCGACCTTAAGGCCAACATAAACAATCCACCGTCTTGTCTCGACGGATTCTTGCCCGTGGCTGATCGGCGAGACCCCTCCGACCTGAGCACGACCACAACACCGGACGGCCTGCACTGCAACCTCCAGAGGAATTCTCCCGAAGTTGTGCGCGGTGCGCGCAATCTTCCATGCCCCAACGATCCAGCTCGGCGTTCTGCAACGCCCGCCGGATGCGGGCTGGTGTTCGGCGACCCGAACAGCGCCGGCGCCGTGGCGGCGCAAAAGTCCGCGACAGCCAGTGCAAAAGGCTCTTATCGCACGCCTGCTGTAGGTCTGATCGATCTCTTGGGAGGCACTTCAGTCGCACCGGCGGAAGCGTCGTGGAAGAGCCTTCTGATGAATCCTCTCGGGCTGTGATGATGCGGCGAGGGCTGAGGGTGTCTGTCGACGGCCTCATCGCGGCTGCGCTGTTTCTTGTGCTCCTTGCGTTGGTGGTGTTCGGCGTTGACAAGGCGCTCGATGTCCGGCGCTTGGGACATACTGCGTCCGACCGTGACGACGCCGTGGCCGCAGCACGCAAGGAGGTGCTCGCACTCACAACTATCAGCGCGACGTCCACCAACCGGGACATCAAACGGATCCTCGCTGGCGCTTCGAAAAGTTTCAAGGCGCAGTTCCAGGAGCAGGCAACGGCGTTTCGCAAGGCATTGAGCGATGGGCAGGTCAAGTCGACTGGCACGATCGCCTCGGCTGGGCTTGCCAGCTTTACAGGCGCGAGGGCGCAGGTTCTGGTGGCCGCATCGGGCACGGTTCAAAACAAAACGAGTAAGACTGCTCAGCCACGCAACTATCGGCTCAAGGTCTCATTGGTAAAGACCGGTGGCGACTGGCTTGTTTCGGGAATGGATTTCG
>JBDSQP010000132.1:0-7806 GCA_039929755.1 Aeromicrobium sp.
CGTTGGGGAATTCCGTGGCGACACCATCAACCGTGCGTGTCCACAGATGACCGGCGTGGACGAGGACGTTGTTCTTGTGGACGAGGGTCAACTTCTTACGTGGGCGCGCCTCGGCGCGTTTGAAGGCGTCGCGAACCACACGCTCGACGCCGAAGGCGGTGTTGATGCTGACCTCGGTTGCGAGTTCATGAGGTGTGCCGACGCGAATCGCTCCACCATTGCCGACATACGGGCCCTCGGTGCCTTCACGAACGACGACGAAGTCGATGGCGCCGGGACTGGCGAGCGGAGTCGGAACGCCGGGAAAGAGTTTGGACGGTCGCAGGTTCACGTAGTGGTCGAGTTCAAAGCGAAGCTTGAGTAGGAGTCCTCGCTCCAGGACTCCCGAAGGCACGCTCGGGTCGCCGATCGCGCCAAGCAGGATCGCGTCATTGCCACGGATCTCGGCGAGAACGGACTCCGGCAGTGTCTCGCCGGTCGCGTGGTAGCGGCGCGCACCGAGGTCATACTCGGTGGCCGCAAACGTCACGTCGTGATCGGCGGCAACAAGATTGAGAACGGACAGCGCCTGGGCGGTGACCTCTGGGCCGATGCCGTCTCCGGGCACAACGGCAAGTGAAAAGTCGCGAGTCATAGTCGTGATTCTAAACAGAGAGTCTCAGGATGTGAAACCTGAGTCTCAGAGTTCGGTCAACCTCAATTGTCGTCGGGACGATCGGAAGGTTCGTAGGTGACGGGTTGGGCGTCATCGCGCAGATGAGCCGGTCCCCATTCCATTGTCAGTTCTTCATCCATGGTCGTTCCGTTCAGTAGTTGCCGCGGGTTTGGCGTTGGAAAGAGTCCAACCGCCACGCGAGATCTGAAGAGATGGATCACATCGATACGAGACGAACGACGAAGGATTTGATCGCGGATAGCGATCCTGCATCCCTGCGGCGGAACTCCTGGCCAAACGCCAAACTCCGCGGCAGGGGGTGGCCTAAGTGGCCCTGCCGCGGCAAGCGATTACGAGTACGAGCTTCCGCATACCTTCACTGTACGGGCCGGACGGTTCACGCGCGGGGATTTCGTCGGCGTGTCTCAGCCCGCGAGACGTGCACGCGAGATTGTGAGATCGGCCGTTGAAGTTCATGAAACACTGACCGCGTGAGCGCACCCAACGAAGTACCACCACTCGTCGCGACAGCGCTCGATCTTTCGCGCCAACGAGGGTTCATCACATCGACACGAAACGAGACCGGGCGGCTCTTGGCGACCCTCGCCGCCTCGCGCACCGGCACACTTGCCGAACTTGGCACCGGTTGCGGAGTCGGCTCTGCCTGGTTGTCCAGCGGTGCCGCCCCGGGCGCCCGTATCGTCAGCGCCGAGCTCGATCCGGCGCTCGCCGAAGTCGTCCAGAACCTTTTCGCGGACACCGACAATGTCGAGGTCACCTCGGGCGACTGGTCGACGCTCGAGCAATACGCGCCGTTCTCCCTGCTGTTCGTCGACGTGCGCGACGTCAAGCGAAGCGTCGACATCGTCGCCAACCTCATGGAGCCCGGCGGCATCGCCGTCCTCGACGACTTCACGCCGTCTGAGTTTTGGCCGCCCATTTTCGAGGGTCGTGTCGACACGGTTCGCGAGGAGTGGCTGACCGACGAGCGATTCACGGCCGTCGAACTTCTCATCGATGCCGGCACCTCGGTCATCATCGCGACAAGACGCTGACCTCTTCCTTCGGCGAAACATCCAGACGCGGCAGGAAGAACTGGACGATCGGGCCAATCGTCAACGCATAGAGAACAGTTCCGACCCCGACCGTTCCGCCCAGGAAGAATCCAACAACCAGAACCGACAGTTCGATCGACGTGCGCACCAAACGAACGCTCACCCCGGTTCGGGCCACAATCGCCAACCAGAGGCCGTCTCGCGGCCCCGGCCCCAGTCGAGCACCAATGTAGAGCGCACCGGCAAGACCGTTGCCGACAACGCCGCCAATCAGCAACGCACCGCGTAACCAGATGCTGTCAGGTTGCGCGATGACCGCTATTCCGAAATCCGCTGCGAGCCCGATGACCAACACATTGAGCGCTGTGCCGATCCCCGGCATCTGGCGAAGTGGAATCCACAGCAGCAGAACGACTGCGCCCACGACCATGGTCACCTGTCCGAAGGTCAGAGGCAGATGATTGGCCAGGCCCTGGTGAAAAACGTCCCAAGGATCAAGGCCGAGCGTTGATTCGACCATCATCGCCATGGTGAATCCGTAAAGGAACAGGCCGGCAAGCAGGCGCAACAGACGTGGGGTCATCCCGGTCACTTCTGCAACCGCGACTCGTCGTGCGGCATCGTGAACGAATTGAGAGCCTCACCCAGACGATGGGGCGGCGGACGTACGCCGAAGCCATCACCAATGAGGACCCGTGCCAGCGGAACCAGGAATGCGACGAGCGCGATCAGGCCTACAAGGATGCCGAATAGTTCGTTCATGATCCAAGGATCTCCACAATTGGCCATGCAATATATAGCCAATTGTGAAATAGTGGACCTATGGCTCAATCAATCCCCGCTTCCCGACTCGCTTCGCTCCTCGGACCAGTGCCGACCCGTGGCCCTGCCTATCAGGGAATCGCCGAAGGGATCCGGTTGCTCGTCGTCGACGGTCGAGTGTCCGATGGCAGCCGGCTTCCGAGCGAGCGCGAGCTGGCTGCGGCGCTCGGCGTGAGCCGCACGACGACAGCCCGCGTCTATTCGGAACTGCGTGCCTCCGGCATGCTCCAGTCGCGTCAGGGTTCGGGCAGCATTGTGAGCCTGCCGTACGCAGCCTCCAGCGCCAGCAGCATGATCGTCACCCCGGATAGCGACGACACGATTGCCCTCACGTATGCCGCACAGGCCGCACCGTCCGGTCTTGGTCGCGCCTTCGAATCGGCCCTGACCAAGCTGCCGGGGCTGCTCTCGACGACCGGCTACCTGCCGGATGGCCTGCCTGTGCTGCGGGAGTTGTTGGCCGAGCGATACAACGCTCGCGGTCTGCCCACGGATCCCGAACAGATCGTCATCACCAGCGGAGCCCTCGGCGGCATCTCACTACTTGCCCGCACGCTCCTCGGTCCCGGTCGGCGCGTAGTCGTCGAAGGCGTCAGCTATCCCCACGCCCACGAATCGTTCGCAGCTGTCGGCAGCCGGCTTTCGGCACTCCCGATCGCCGACAGCCCATGGGACCCGACCGCCCTTGCATCGACGCTACGCGGCGCCAGCCACCGTGCGGCATACCTGATCCCCGACTTCCACAATCCGACCGGCGAGGTCATGACAGATGACGAACGCGGCAGCTGGGCTCGCGAGTTGCGCCGCCATGACGTCGTTCCCATCGTCGACGAGTCGTTGCGAGACCTCAACCTCGACGGCGTCGACCTCCCCCGCTCCTATGCGAGCTATGACCCCCGCGCAGTACTCGTCGACTCCGCGTCAAAGTCCTATTGGGGCGGGCTGCGCATCGGATGGATCCGGGCACCGCGCGGCCTGGTCATGCCGCTGATCCAGGCACGTATGTCGCAGGATCTCGGCAGCGCCGCCTTCGAACAACTGGTTCTCGCGGAACTGCTCACCGAGGGCGGTCAAACGGCCGCCGCCGCACGATCAACCCTTCGCTCCGGCCGTGATCATCTGCTCGCAGAGCTCGCCGAGGTACTTCCCGAGGTCGAGGCGCCGTGCCCGGCGGGCGGACTCAGTCTGTGGCTGACATTGCCCGATCGCGTCTCCTCCCAGCTCACGGCTGCCGCATCCCGTCACGGTCTGCTGCTCACGCCGGGGCCACGGTTCTTCTCCGCCAGCGGCACAATGGGCGAACGCCACTTGCGAGTGCCCTTCACGCAGTCCGCGGCAACCCTCACCGAAGCGGTGGCACGCCTGCGGAGCGCGTACGACGAGGTACTTGGCAACGACCGCGCGGCGCCGGCCGAGATCCGTTCGTCAGAAACTCTCGAACTGATTGCCTGAGGAGAGCGAGGCAGCAGGTTCGGCGGGTCTCATCTCAGCTTCTGAATGGAGCACCCCGGTTTCGTGAGCATGACGCAACACAACGACTCCACCAGAGCGATGCCCGGTGGGGTCGTTGTGTATGAACGTTGGCTGGCTAGCGGCCGGCCTGGCCTTCGACGTAGTCCTTGTCGTCACTCTTGACCCAGGACATCAGGCCGCGGAGTTCCTTGCCAACGGCCTCGATCGGGTGCGCTGCACCCTTGGCGCGAAGCTCGAGGAATTCAGGTGCGCCGGCATCCTGGTCGTCGATGAATCGCTTAGCGAAGGAACCGTTCTGGATGTCGTCGAGGACAGCCTTCATGTTGGCCTTGACGCTCGGATCGATGACCCGAGGACCGGAGACATAGTCGCCGTACTCGGCGGTGTCGGAGACCGACCAACGCTGCTTGGCGATGCCGCCTTCCCAGATCAGGTCAACGATGAGCTTGAGCTCGTGAAGGACCTCGAAATAGGCGATCTCGGGCTGGTAGCCGGCCTCAGTAAGCGTTTCGAAGCCGTACTGGATGAGCTGCGAAACGCCGCCACAAAGGACCGCCTGCTCGCCGAAGAGATCGGTTTCGGTTTCTTCGGTGAACGTCGTCTTGATGGCGCCGGCACGGGTTCCGCCAATTGCCTTCGCGTACGAGAGGGCAAGCTCCCAGGCTTTGCCGGTCGCGTCCTGCTCAACGGCGATGATGTCGGGAACGCCGCGGCCGTCGACGAACTCACGACGAACCAGGTGACCGGGGCCCTTGGGTGCAACCATGATCACGTCAACGCCCTCGGGAGCACTGATGTAGCCGAAGCGGATGTTGAAGCCATGGCCGAAGACCAACGCGTCGCCGGCAACAAGGTTGTCCTTGATCGAGTCGGCATAAAGCTTGCGCTGAACCTGGTCGGGTGCGAGGACGACGATGACGTCGGCTTCTTCAACGGCTGCTTCGGGGGTCAGGACGCGAAGGCCCTCGGCCTCAGCCTTGGCGCGGCTCTTGGAACCTTCAAGCAGGCCGACACGGACGTCGACACCTGAATCGCGCAAGGACAGTGCATGGGCGTGACCCTGACTTCCATAACCAAGAACGGCAACGTGCCGTCCCTGGATGATGCTCAGGTCTGCGTCGTCGTCATAGAACAGCTCAGCCACGGGTATTTCTCCTTATATGTTTGAGTCAAGTACAGCGTAAAAACAGTAGAGCGGGAATGATCAGCCAACCTGTGCGCCGGGAACGGCGCGCATGGTGCGGTCGGTGATGGAACGGGAACCGCGGCCGATGGCCACGCGCCCCGATTGTGCGATTTCGCGGATGCCGAAAGGCTCAAGGACGTTGAGCATCGCGTTGAGCTTGCCGGCGTCACCGGTCGCTTCGATCGTCACCGCGTCGGTGGCGACGTCGACGATCTTGGCGCGGAAGAGTTGGACGGTCTCGAGGACCTGGCCGCGGGTCTGTGCATCGGTCTTGACCTTGATGAGCATGAGTTCGCGCTCGACTGCCGTGTCGGTTTCCAGCTCGACGATCTTGAGTACGTTGATCAGCTTGTTGAGCTGCTTCGTGACCTGCTCGAGCGGCAACTCCTCGACATTGACAACGATCGTCATACGCGAGATCTCAGGGATCTCGGTCGGACCCACGACAAGCGAATCGATGTTGAATCCACGGCGCATGAACAGGCTCGAAACCCGGGCGAGGACACCGGGGGTGTTCTCGACCAGAACCGAGAGAGTGTGCGTGCTCATCAGAGTTCGTCCTCTTCCCATTGGGGCGCCATGTCGCGCGCGATCTTGATGGCGTCATTGCTGGTGCCGGCGGCGACCATCGGCCAGACCATGGCGTCACGCTCGACGATGAAGTCGATCACCACCGGGCGGTCGTTGATCTCCATGGCCTGCTTGATCGTGGCATCGAGGTCATCCTCAGAGTCGCAGCGCAACCCTACGCAGCCATACGCATCGGCGAGCTTGACGAAGTCGGGTATGCGGCGGCCACCGCTCTCCTCGCTGCCGGTGTTGAGGTCCGTGTTGGAGTAGCGGCCGTCGTAGAACAATGTCTGCCACTGGCGGACCATGCCGAGCGACTGGTTGTTGATGATCGCGACCTTGATCGGGATACCTTCGATCGCGCAGGTGGCGAGCTCCTGATTGGTCATCTGGAAACAGCCGTCACCGTCAATCGCCCACACGGTAGTGCCCGGAAGCCCCACCTGGGCACCCATAGCCGCGGGAACCGCGTAACCCATCGTGCCAGCACCGCCGGAGTTGAGCCACTGGTTCGGACGTTCGAAGTCGATGTAGTGCGCAGCCCACATCTGGTGCTGGCCGACGCCGGCGACATAGGTCGCTTCGGGACCGACAAGTTCGCTGATGCGCTGTATGACGGCCTGGGGCGCCAAACCCTGTTCGGGTCTGTCGAAACTGACGGGGTACTTCGCCTTGACTGCGAGCATCTGCTCACGCCATTCGGTGAAGTCACCGGTGATGCCGTCTTCGTCGGTTTGCTTTTGCAGCATGAGGATCAGGTCGGCGATGACTTCGCGGCAATCGCCGACGATCGGCACATCGGCCGTCCGGTTCTTGGATATCTCGGCAGGGTCGATATCGGCGTGAATGATCTTGGCGCCGGGAGCGAACGAGCTGAGGACACCGGTCACACGGTCGTCGAATCTGGCGCCCAGCGACACCAGAAGATCCGACTTCTGCAGGGCGCCGACAGCGGCGACAGTGCCGTGCATACCGGGCATGCCGAGGTGTAGTTCGTGTGAATCGGGGAAAACGCCGCGGGCCATGAGCGTCGTGACGACTGGGATGCCGGTCATCTCGGCGAGGACCTTGAGTTCGGCAGCCGCCTTGGCCTTGATGACACCGCCTCCGACGTACAGGACGGGGCGCTTGGCCTCGCCAAGCAGACGTGCGGCTTCGCGGACCTGCTTGCCGTGCGGACGGGTCGTCGGTCGGTAGCCGGGGAGCGCGAGTTCGGACGGCCATTCGAACGTGGTCATCTTTTGCAGCGCGTCCTTGGCGATGTCGACCAGGACTGGGCCGGGTCGACCGGTCAACGCGATGTGGAATGCCTCAGCGATGACGCGAGGGATTTCGTCCGGGTCGACGACGAGGAAGCTGTGTTTGGTGATCGGCATCGTGATGCCGCGGATGTCGGCCTCCTGGAAGGCATCCGAACCGATCGAGTGGCTCGGGACCTGGCCGGTGATTGCCACAATCGGGACCGAATCCATGTGGGCATCGGCGATTGCCGTGACGAGGTTGGTGGCTCCTGGACCGGAGGTCGCCATACAAACACCGACCTTGCCGGTGACCATGGCGTAACCCTGTGCCGCGTGGCCCGCTCCTTGTTCGTGGCGAACAAGTATGTGACGGATCTGCTTCGAATCGAAGAGCGGATCGTACGCCGGCAAGATGGCGCCGCCGGGGATACCGAAAATGGTGTCCACACCGGCGTGCTCCAGCGCACGAACGAGGCTCTGCGCCCCCGTGAGCTGATCGGTCATTGCGTTGTCCTTAGTTTGTGTCGGCTTCGGTACCTGCCGCATGGCCTTGGTTCTTCTCTTCGCATAAAAAAATCCCTCGGCCGTCAGGCAAACGAGGGAGACGCGGGAGCCGAACTAGGCCAACGCGTCAGTTGCGTACTACGAGGAGATCGAATCGCATGAGACAAGGTTCCCCTCTTCCGCCTGACTTTGGCAAGTCTACTCCCCGCGCTTCCCACCATATGAGATGGGTATCCCAGAATCTGGAGGGTTTCCGGTCGGCTATTCCCGTTCCGTCAGGCCGAGCCGCACCCTTCTCGT
>JBDSQP010000133.1:0-2196 GCA_039929755.1 Aeromicrobium sp.
ACATGTGGTGGTCCGAATGGAAGTCAATCAAGAACGCCGAGTCTCGGTCGTTTCATATCGCACTGCTGAACGCCGTTTTGGATTCGATAAGGGGAGATCTCAAAGCAGGAGGCAACGAAGGCATCAAAGTCGAGGTCTGGGCACGACAGCAACCAAACGGGCACGGCCGCCTTGGCGTTTGGGCGGCGACCTACGGGGATATTGAGCCGAAGTTTTCTCATAGTGACGAGGTCAGTTTGAAAAGCAAGTACGTCGCGATTCAAACGTTCTGCGCAGGCTCGCCTCAGCTGGTTGAAACAACCACCATTTCACGCTGGAGAAGTTACTACGCTGTGCCAATTTGGAACTACTCGCGGACGGGCTGCTTCATCTCGGGGGTTGTTGTGATCGCGAGCATGCCCGACGTCTATGACAGCGAGAAGGTTAGCTCCATCTCATTCGACAATATCGAGGCCGTTCAGAGGGCAGCCGACATGGCTGCAGACGCGGCAGAATTCATTCTGAATTACCGCGTACCCGAAGAGCTTCGCGAGCAGTTCCTTTCCCATCTTCGCTCACAGTCTGGCCCAATTCCTGGCGATCTTCTCGCGCAAATTGACCCGATCCCTATGGAGAAGTAGTTGTAACCACAAACTCCCAACCGCAAAGCGACTAAACCCGGACCCTCTTGCCTTGCGCCACTTTCATGATGGCGTAGCGGTTCTTTCGGGCCATACGCCTCGTAAACCGGTCTTCTATCCTTCGACGCTCGATGGCGTCATCGACGCCACTCAAGAGTTGCTCAAGCATGGCTCGCTGCTTCGGTGTCAACACCATCGCCCTGGCCATCTCAGGATCGTCCGAGGGCGTAAGACAATCCGCCGAGACGACTGCGCGCAGGGCCAACGCCCCTAATGGGCGCTGCTCGGTCGCCATCTGCGGAGGAAGCGAGTCGTGACTGGTGGAATCTAGGGGGAGTTCTACACCCATTAGTTTCAGTGTACACCTGTTCACTCATTTCGTCGAACCCAAATTCCACTGTCGTAATTCAGGTATTTCCACGACAGTAGTGCGAATACCCTTTTGCCAGAGCGACACGCCGAAGAATTTGCGGTGCACATTGTTACGATCACCTTGGTCTAACTTATAAAGTGGCAGTGAACTGAGAGGTCTGACGTCTCGACGGCTTTTGCCGCTGAAACAGCATATGCACGAGACTTAAGACTTCCACACATGACCGGCGACACGCCCGACCGAATGTTAAGAATGGGTCAATTCGTGGCTCCCACACGCAACGCTACCTCGTGGGCCGACCTCGCCGTAAGGCGCCCCATTGCGCGGACAGTTGACGATCAAACTCGCTAGTAAGCTCGGGGCTGCCCTAAGTACGATCACGATCAGCGCGGCGCACGCAAGGGAAATCCGCGATATTGTCCGCGAACATACGCAGGTCGCGCTCCCCAGCTACGGTGAACAGCGGTCACACGTCAACGAAAAGAACTCATGGACCGAGCACTAGCTCTGTCTCGTCAACATGGTCCGGTCAAGATCGACCTCAGCGTCTACGGCGAACTCCTTGGCGAGCGATCAGACGGCTCAGGCTTAGCGAACTAACTGATCGGATGGCAAGCTCGTCACGCCGAGCGCTACCTCGATTCCAATCAGGTATCCCGGCATCTCGGTCGAAATCGACTGTTGAATTTGCGGCATCGATCACACTCCGGACACCCCTGGATGTAACTTGTCTCAGACTCCTCCGCGTGTTCCCTGCGTCACGATGACAACCGTCAGGCCGTAGGCGTAGCGTCCAGGAAAACACAGCGCGCCTTCGGCATCGATCATCTTGAACCGAGTCTCGGTCCACCCTTCGACGTGTGAAGTGGTGAGTTCGACGGAGATCTGCACAATCGAGCCAGGCATTGCGTCCGAGATGGGGACAGACGCCGGTGACGATGGGAACGTGTTGCCTCGAGGTGTGACCCGCGCCAGCCGACGACCTACCCACGGCATTGTGCCGGCGTTCTGGATCTCCCAGGTCTTCACGAACGGTGTCCCCCGCGTTATTTCTGTTCCGTCGGGAATGGTCACGTCCCGGACAAATACAGACGCATCGTGGTGCGCTTCGCGCGCTGTGTGCGTTTCGCTGACGGTTCGGGGCGGACCCTCATAGTCATCGGGCAGATTCGAGGTCGGTCGTTCGGCCGCTGGCCTGTAGAG
>JBDSQP010000134.1:0-4377 GCA_039929755.1 Aeromicrobium sp.
CTCGCCAACGACAAGATCGAGTTCGCCTGGAACTCCGAGGTTGCCGAACTCCATGGCGACGACAAACTCGAAGGCATCATGCTTCGCGACACCAAGACCGGAGAGCTTCGTCGCATCGACGCAACCGGGCTGTTCATCGCGATCGGCCACGATCCAAGATCGGAACTTCTCAAGGGCCAGGTCGAACTCGATGACGAAGGCTACGTGATCGTTCAGCCGGGTTCGACCGCCACGAACGTCCCGGGCGTCTTTGCCAGCGGTGACCTCGTCGACCACATCTATCGCCAGGCAATCACAGCAGCCGGAACCGGTTGCGCGGCCTCACTCGATGCCGAACGCTACCTGTCCGACCTCGAACATCAGGCCAAGTAGAACAACCACGGCGTTGGATGGCCAGAGCTGGAATCAATCGACATCAACCTTTGTTGAATCAGTCAGTAGACCTCAAGGAGCTAATAGTGGGAAACATTGCAGCAGTCACAGACGCTGACTTCGCCGACAAGGTGCTTGGCGCCGAGGGCCCGGTCCTCGTCGATTTCTGGGCCAGCTGGTGCGGACCGTGTCGCCAGCTCGCCCCGATTCTCGAAGAGATCGCGACCGAAAAGGGCGAAAAGCTGACCATCCTCAAGATGGATGCGGACGCCAACCCCGTGACACCAGCGCAGTATCGAGTTACCGGACTTCCTACGATGAACCTCTATCTCGGTGGCGAAGTCGTCAAGTCGATCGTGGGCGTCAAGCCCAAGTCGGCCATCCTCAAGGACCTGGCTGACTTCTCGTAACGCTCACCAAAGCACTATTCGAAAAAGCAACAAGTCGACAAGTATATTTGTCGACTTGTTGCTTTTTAGTTTGGCTTGGTGGTCTGCCCACCGATAGTTCAGTGCTGGCGCGGATCCATGATCTGGACAATGCGCTCGAGGTCCTCAAGCGTGGCGAATTCGACGGTGACCTTGCCCTTCGACCGCCCGAGGTCGACCTTGACCCGCGTTTCGAATCGCTCGGAGAGCCGGGAGGCCAGATCGGCTAATCGGGGAGCGGACATGGATGGGACCGAACGTCGACCTGACGTCGAGGACGTCGTTGGACCGACAGTCACGATCTCTTCCAGGGCTCGCACCGACAATCCCTCAGCTATGACCCGGGTCGCCAGACGTTCCTGAATTTCCGGGTTCGCCACGGACACCAAAGCACGCGCGTGACCGGCCGACAAGACGCCGGCGGCGACCCTGCGCTGGACGGCTGGAGTCAGTTTGAGGAGGCGCAGCGTGTTGCTGATCTGTGGACGCGACCGGCCGATTCGCTCGGCCAGTTCCTCGTGGGTGCAGCCGAAGTCTTCAAGCAGCGCCTGATAGGCCGAGGCTTCTTCTAAAGGGTTGAGCTGGGAGCGGTGGAGGTTCTCCAGGAGTGCGTCGCGCAGGAGGTCGCCATCGGACGTGTCCCGAACGATGGCGCCTATCGACTCAAGGCCGGCCTTTTGGCAGGCGCGCCAGCGACGCTCACCCATGATGAGTTCGTAGCTGTCGAGGCCGACCTCGCGGACCACGATCGGCTGAAGCAGACCGACTTCTTTGATCGAGTGGACCAATTCGGCCATGTCATCCTCGTCGAACACCTGACGAGGCTGGCGGGGATTCGGAACGATTTCGTTGATCGGGAGATCGGCATACCTTGCGCCTTCGATCTCTTTGAGACCACTCTGTCTTGCCTCTGCGGGCGTCGAGGGAATCAGTGCTTCCAGTCCTCGGCCCAGGCCGCGACGTCCACTCATGACTGTGTCTCCTTGGTCTGTGCTTCGGTGATCTCTCGCGCCGCCTCAAGGTATGACAAGGCGCCCGAGGACGTGCCGTCATAGGTCAGGACGGTCTGGCGATAACTCGGTGCCTCAGAAATACGCACCGAGCGGGGTATCGCTGTCTTGAGGACGCTGTCGGCGAAATGGGTGCGAACGTTCTCGGCTACACCGGCCGACAACTTAGTTCTCGCGTCGTACATCGTGAGAAGGATCGTCGAGATCTTCAGATCAGGGTTGAGGTGCGCCCGGATGAGTTCAATGCTGCGAATGAGTTGTCCGAGCCCTTCGAGCGCGTAGTACTCGCACTGAATCGGAATGAGTACTTCTCGGCCCGCGACCATCGCGTTGATCGTGAGAAGTCCCAACGATGGCGGGCAGTCGATCAGCACGTAATCGATACGTTCACCTGCAGCGGAACGATTCTCCAGGTATGCCTGAATCGCCCTGTCGAGTCGTGTTTCACGTGCAACCAACGAGACGAGTTCAATCTCGGCACCCGCAAGATCGATCGATGCAGGAAGGACCGTCAGCCCCTCTATGTCTGGGCATATGCGGACCAGTCCTTCGAGAGGCTGACCCTCGACGATGGCTTCGTAAACACCCGGGGTGCCCTCGGTGTGCTCGATGTTGAGCGCGGTGGAGGCGTTGCCCTGCGGGTCAAGGTCGACAACCAGCACCTGAAGTCCACGCGAGGCCAGCGCCGCAGCGAGGTTTACGGTGCTGGTCGTCTTACCAACGCCGCCCTTTTGATTCGCCACCACGAAGATCCGGGTTTCGTCCGGTCGTGCGAATTGTGTTGCCGCCTCGACTCGCTGAGCCAACGACACATGCTCCTGGGCCTCCGTGGCGAGCGGCGTACCGCCGTCCCCACCGAACCCCATTCCACGATCGCCGCGGTAGGCGGCCGCAGGGGCTGGTCCATAGTCACTCACTGTTGATTCCCGTCATTTGTTTCACGTGAAACTTCGCTCTGTACTGGCAGGTCTTGCCATCCCACAGGATGTGGCGAGGGAAGCGGTGCAATCGGCCAGCCAAGGCCTTGCACGATGCTCATGCGCACGGTGCTCATTTGGTGACCTCCACGACGGTGGTGGGGACTTCCAAGTCCCCGTACTTGGTCACCACGATAGTAGTTGCACCCAGCCCCAACAGCGTGTTCGTGGCCGCGTCTACCTCTTGTTGTGCAGTTTGGCCTTTGAGAGCCAAAAGGACCCCGCCCTTGCGCACGAGTGGAAGGCACCAACGACCCAATTTCTCGAGCGCAGCGACAGCTCGCGCAGTCACCACGTCGAACTCCTCGTGAACCTCATCGGCACGCCCCCGTACGACTCGGACATTGTCCAGACCCAGCTCAGAAGTCATTTCCTCGAGGAATGCCGTTCTCCGCAGAAGAGGCTCGATCAGAGTCACGGACACGTCCGGACGAGCGATCGCCCACACCAGGCCGGGAAGGCCCGCACCGGTACCGACGTCGGCCACGGTTGAACCCTGCGGCAAACGTGGAACGACGACCACTGAATTCATGATGTGGCGGTCCCAAAGCCGGGGGACCTCACGAGGGCCGATCAACCCCCGCTCAACACCTGCGGTGGCGAGCGCGTGGACATACTTTTGAATCGTCGGGAGGCAATGCGAAAACGCCTCCACCGCGCCAGGCGGTGGAGGCGTTTCACGTGAAACATTCACGCAGTCACTCGCTGGCGGCCGGAAGCACCACGACAAAGCGTCGGGGCTCAGCGCCCTCGGATTCACTGGTCAGGCCCGCTGCGGCAATCGCGTCGAACGACTTTGCGCTCGAACGGTGTCATCGGATCAAGCTTGACTGGTTCGCCGTCGGCATTGACCTGAGCGATCGCCTCAGCCGCAAGCTCGATGAGTTCAGCCTTGCGACCAGCGCGGTAGCCGGCAACATCCAGCATCAACCGACTACGTTCGCCAGTTTCGCGGTAGACAGCGAGGCGAGTGAGCTCCTGAAGTGCATCGAGAACATCGCCATCGCGGCCCACAAGGTCCTGCAGGTTGCCGCCAACGATCGAAACCGCAGCACGGTCGCCATCGACATCCATGTCGATGTCGCCGTCAAAATCAGCGATGTCGAGTAGTCCCTCGAGAAAGTCTGCGGCGATATCGCCTTCACGTTCCAACTTGTCTGCATCAGTGGTCATTTTTGGTCACCGTTCTTGGGATTGTTGTCCGTCGGACTCGTGGGGGGCTTCTTTTTCCCCGGAGGCGGGCCCGGCTTCTTCTTGCGCTGGCTACGGGGTTGGTTCTTCGGCTGCTGTCTAACAGGGGGCGGTGGTGGTGCTTCCTCGACCGCTGGAACATCCGTCTGATCAGGAGTTTTGCCATGGCGAGCGTCGCGCTCAGCTTTGGCCTTAGCTGCGGGAGTTCCGGGCGCCGGGTTATTGCGGATGACGTAGAACTGTTGTCCCATGGTCCAGGCGTTCGACGTTGTCCAGTAAATCAAAACGCCCAAAGGAAACGCGACGCCACCAAAGGCGAAGACGAAGGGGAGTACATACAGAAGCATCTTCTGTTGCTGCGCATATGGACCCGAAAGCGCGTCGGCCGGCATGTTCTTG
>JBDSQP010000135.1:0-6608 GCA_039929755.1 Aeromicrobium sp.
CACACCCTTTCGGACACTGGCACCTGAAGCCAGCGCGTCTACCATTCCGCCACTCGCGCGTGACCTGAACCGAGGCACAACTCTAACAGGCCAATCACCGTGCATTTCGTCACTATGCCCACCGCACATGGCCACGGTTAGGCACCTGCCCGATACGATCGAAAGGTATTCGAGTGTCTAGGAAAAGGTGGCTGCTGATGGCGGGGGTGTTGCAACGATTTGAACAACGCCTCGAAGGTGCCGTGACCGGTGCCTTCGCGCGTGCCTTCCGCAGCGCCGTGCAGCCCGTCGAGATCGCGGCGGCCCTGCAGCGCGAGATCGACAACTCCGCACACATACTTTCGCGTGACCGGATGCTCGTCCCCAACGACTTCACGGTTGAACTTTCGCCCTCTGACTACGAGCGCCTGACACCCTTCGGCGGCACCCTCTCGACCGAGTTGTCGACCCTCGTCGATGAACACGTCAAAGAGCAGCACTACACACTTTCGGGCCCGATCGCGATCGCCTTCATTCAGTCCGGCGAGCTGAGCACAGGTCGATTCCGCGTCAAGAGTTCGACCAACGCCTCCGTGACACCTGTGCGCGGCCAGCGTATGACCGAAACGGCCTTGACCAAATCCGACGTCATCCTCGAGGTCAACGGTATGAAGCACCCACTGGCCGCCCCCGGTGTGGTCATTGGCCGTGGCGCCGAGGCCGAGCTTCGCATCGACGACCCGGGCATTTCCCGCAGGCACGCGCAAATCAAGGTCTACGCCGTCGAAGGCGAGACCGCAGTGGCTGTCACCGACCTGGAGTCGACCAATGGCGTCATCCTCAACGGTCGCCGCGTGACCAACGGTGCCGTGACCGACGGGGCCGAAATACGTTTGGGCAACACGACCATCACGATCCGGATATCCAAGAGCGCAGGCGCTTGATGTCCGAACTCACCCTGACGCTCATCAAACTCGGTTTTCTTGCCGTTTTGTGGCTGTTCGTGTTGTCGGCGGTATCGGTGATTCGTTCAGACATCTTCGGCACCAAAGCCACGCCACCCGCTCGTCCGGCAAAGGCAAAACAGCGCCCCGAGGCCAAGGCGAAGACCAAGTCCCGCAAGCCGGTTCGCGGCACCCCCACCAAACTCCAGATCGTTTCCGGGCCGAATGCCGGCCAGAGCGTTCCACTCGGGGACAAGCCGATCCTGTTGGGCCGCGGCACGGATGCCGCCATACGTCTCGACGACGACTACGTGTCCACGCGCCATGCGCGGTTCGCGACGAACGGCGAGCAGTGGTTCGTCGAGGACCTCGGCTCAACCAACGGAACTTATCTGGGAAGCCAGCGACTCACGACGCCAACACCCATAGGCATCGGCATCGCCGTTCGCCTGGGTAAAACCATTGTCGAACTGCGGAAGTAGTCCATGACTGAGTTGACCTATCGCTACGTCGCGCTGACCGATACCGGTTTGCGCCGCACGGCCAACCAGGATTCCGGGTTCGCCAGCAAGCGTTTGCTCGTCCTCGCCGACGGTATGGGCGGTGCCGCCGCCGGTGACCTCGCGTCATCGGAAGCAATGCATGTGATCCGGAAGCTCGACGGCGACCTCGAGGGCGATCCGCTCGAAGCCCTTGCCGGGGCTGTCCTGCGGGCAAATGACCGACTCGGCGAACTCATCCAGGAAGACCCCGCCGTCGAAGGCATGGGCACAACCCTCGACGCACTCCTGTGGGATGGCAGCGTCTTCGCGATGGCCCATGTCGGCGATTCGCGCACATACCGTCTGCGCGACGGCCAACTGACGCAGCTCAGCGCTGACCACACTTTCGTACAAAGCCTTGTCGACGAAGGCCGCATCTCGATCGACGAAGCGCGCCACCACCCGCACAGGTCTCTGATCCTGCGCGCATTGCTCGGCCGCGACGACAACGATCCCGACATCACTGTCGTCGAGCCCGAACTCGGCGACCGCTACCTGCTGTGCAGCGATGGCCTGTCAGACATGGTCGACGATGACGTCATCGAGGCGACCCTGGGCCTCGAGACCATCGACCTGGCTGCAACGGAACTCATTCGTCTTGCCCTCGAGGGCGGCGGCTACGACAACGTCACCGTCGTCATCGCCGAAATGGTCGACGCCAAGGCACCCGCTGACGAGACGCTTTCGAGCGCCAACGGGCAGCCCCAACTCGTTGGAGCTGCCGCTGGTCAGGCGCGCCCGCGCAACAGCCCGGAGATCGAGGACGCCAGCGTCGGCCTACCCCCAAAAACCCTTGATCCCGAAGAAATCCGCTACATGCCCCGACCACCCGCGGGCCGCCGCTGGCTCAAGTGGACAGTCGCCATACTGATCGTCCTGGCGATCCTGGCCGGCATCGGCAAGGTCGCGTACGACTGGACCCAGAAGCAGTACTTCGTCGCCTCGAGTAACGGCAAAGTCGCAATTTTCCGGGGCGTCAACGCCGAAATCCCGGGACTGACCCTCGAGCACATCGACACCGTCACGGCGATCGAAATCTCCTCATTGCCTGACTTCCGGGCCAAGCAGGTGCGGGCCGGCATCGAAGCCTCGAGTAAGAAGGACGCCCAGGAAATCGTCAACAATCTCCACCAGTTCCTCCCGACTCCCAAGCCGACGAAGAAGCCGACCAAGGAACCCACGAAGAAGCCCAGTTCCACGGCCACGACCAAGACGAACTTCCACACGTCGCCCCAATCGGACACTGCGGAGCCTCTATGAGCTCGCTGAGCTCATCACCAACCTGGGTCCCGCGCAAGCGCCGCGGAGCCGAATTCTTCCTGACGATTCTCGCCGTCCTCATCGGCATCGGTGGCTACTGCGCAGTCGGTCTCGGTGTCGAAGGCCGCATACCCGCCGGCGTCTACAAACTTGCCGCCGGACTCATCATCCTGGCGGTCGCAACCCATGTCATCGTCCGCAAGGTCGCCCCGTTCGCCGACCCGGTCCTGCTTCCACTCGTCATTGCCCTGAACGGCATCGGGCTCGCGATGATCTATCGCATCGACCTGGCCCGCACCAACATCGATCCCAATTCACCGCACCTCGCCAATCAGCAACTGATCTGGACGTTGCTGGGCCTGATCGCGTTCGCGGCGATACTCATACTGGTTCGCGATCACCGTCGCCTTCAGTCGGCCACCTACACGTTCGGCTTCATCGCCATCGCCCTGCTCATCCTTCCGCTGGTTCCGGGCCTCGGCCGCTCCGTTTACGGCGCGCGGATCTGGATCCGGATCGGTCCCATGGGATTCCAGCCCGGCGAGGCCGCCAAGATCTGCCTGGTAATTTTCTTCGCCGGCTACCTTGTCGTCAAACGTGATGCGTTGGCCCTGGCGGGGCGCCGGATACTGGGTATCGATCTGCCCAGAGGCCGCGACCTCGGGCCGATCCTCGTCGGTTGGCTCATCAGCCTCGGAATCCTGATCTTCCAGCGCGACCTCGGCTCATCGCTGCTGTTCTTCGGACTCTTCGTGGTCCTCCTATACATCGCCACCGAACGCCCGGGCTGGCTTGCCGTTGGTGGTGTGTTGTTCATGCTCGGCGCCTATTTCAGCTACCTGTTCTTCGGGCACGTACAGACTCGCGTCGACGGCTGGCTGGACCCCTTCGGCAACACCGACAAGAACTACCAACTCATCAGCGGCCTGTACGGCCTCGCCCACGGCGGGGTTCTCGGCCGGGGTTGGGGGCTGGGCAGTCCCCAACTGACGCCGTTCTCCTACTCCGACTTCATCGCCGACTCGCTCGGCGAAGAAGTCGGCCTCGCCGGACTCATGGCCATCCTCGTCATCTATGGACTCATCGTCGAACGAGGCCTACGCATCGCGCTCGTATGCCGTGATGCCTTCGGCAAGCTCCTCGCGGCCGGTCTCGCCTTCTCGATCGCGCTCCAGGTGTTCGTCGTCATCGGCGGCGTCACCCGGCTGATCCCTCTGACGGGCCTGACGACTCCCTTCCTCTCATACGGCGGGTCCTCGATCCTGATGAACTGGGCCATCATCGGCTTGTTGCTGCGTGTCAGTGATCAGACACGCAGGCCCGCGCCCGAAATCGCAACGTTTGACCGCGACGAGCCCACTCAGGTGGTGAAGGCGATATGAACAAGCCCATCCGCGTCATAGCGATCACCTGCATGGTCCTGTTCATGGCCTTGCTGGTCAACATCAACGTCGTGCAGTTCGTCAACGCCGACAGTCTCAACGCCAAGAACGGCAACAAGCGCGTCATCAACGAAGAGTTCTCGCGCGAGCGCGGCGCCATACTCGTCGACGGCGACCCCATCGCCGAGAGCGTCCCGAGCAAGGACACCTACAAGTTCCAACGTCGCTACCCCGACCCAGAGTTGTATGCCCCGATCACCGGCTACTACTCCTATATCTTCGGCCGTGGCGCTCTCGAGAATTCCCAGAACAGCGTGCTCTCAGGCAGCGACAATCGCCTTTTCGTCAACCGTGTCGTCGATCTCCTGTCGAACAAGAAGCCCAAGGGTGGAAGCGTCGAATTGACGCTCGATCCGCTGGCACAGAAGACAGCCGCGAGCGGACTGGCATCGCTGGGCAAGGACGCCAAGGGCGCCGTCGTCGCGCTCGACCCGAGTACCGGGGCGATTCTGGCGATGGTCAACCAACCGAGTTACAACCCCAACCGCCTTGCCAGCCATGATTTCGGCGCCGTGCAAAAGGCATGGTCCTCGCTGACGTCAGACAAGAACCAGCCGATGCTCAACCGTTCGACCCAGCAGATCCTTCCGCCGGGTTCGACGTTCAAGCTGGTGACGGCTGCGGCTGCGCTAGACAAACTCAACATCGATCCGGACTCCAAGATCAAGGCAGGGCGCAAGCTCACCTTCCCCGGCATCAGCTATACCCTCGGCAACGAGAACGGCAGCAACTGCGGCGGCGACAAGATCACCTTCGAGCAGGCACTCAACGTGTCCTGCAACGTGGCTTTCGGCGGGTTGGCCGGCCGGATCGGCCAGGACAAACTCGCTCAGCAGGCCGCGAAGTTCGGCTTCGGCACCGACCCGCTTGCCGGGCTCGCCATGAATCCCAGCCGTTTCACCTCAGGCGACAATCGTCTCGAGGCACCACAGCTTGCCCAGAGCGGTATCGGCCAGTTCGAGGTCTCCACGACGCCTCTGCAAATGGCGATGGTCGCAGCCGGGATCGCCAATGACGGCGCCGTCATGCGGCCCTACATCGTCAAGACGGTGCGCTCGCCCAACCTCAAGGTCCTCGACCAGGCGAACCCCACCCGGTTGAGCCAGGCCATGAGCGCCAGCAACGCAGCCAAGCTCAGCCAGATGATGGTGAGCACCGTCGTACGCGGTACGGCGACCTCGGCCCGTATCGCCGGCATCGACGTCGGCGGCAAGACCGGTACGGCGCAGTCGACGCCCGAGCGGCCGCCATACGCGTGGTTCGTCTCGTTCGCCCCGGCCCAGAATCCGAAGGTCGCCGTGGCCGTCGTGGTCGAATCCAGCAACACGGGTCGCGATGAAATCGCCGGTGGACGCCTTGCCGGACCGATCGCCCGCGCTGTCATGGAAGCGGTGCTGAACAAATGAGCGCAATGACACGAGATCCCCAGGCACGCCTAACGGCGACGGCCTTCACAAACTTCGATCAACTATTGGGAGACTGAACCATGACCGAAACCCCCGACGAGCCCATCCGTCTGGGCGACCGCTATGAACTTGGCGGCCTGCTCGGACGTGGCGGCATGGCGGACGTGCGTGTGGGACGGGACCTTCGTCTCGGCCGTACGGTCGCGATCAAGCAACTTCGCTCGGACCTCGCCTCAGACCCGACGTTCCAGGAACGCTTCCGCCGGGAGGCCCAGTCGGCCGCTTCGCTGAACCACCCGGCGATCGTCGCTGTCTATGACACGGGTGCCGGCGTGGACAGGGACGGCCACGTCGCTCCCTACATCGTGATGGAGTACGTCGAGGGCCAGACGTTGCGCGATCTGATGCGCGACGGGCGCAAACTCCTTCCCGAGCGCGCACTCGATATCACCGCCGACGTGCTGAGCGCACTCGACTATTCACATCGCTCCGGCATCGTCCACCGCGACATCAAGCCCGCCAATGTCATGCTGACGCCGTCAGGCCAGGTCAAGGTCATGGACTTCGGCATCGCCCGCGCAATCGCCGACGCGTCCTCAGCGATGACGGCCACCGCGGCAGTCATCGGCACAGCGCAATACCTCTCACCGGAACAGGCTCGTGGCGAGACCGTCGACGCCCGAAGCGACATCTATTCGACCGGTTGCCTGTTGTATGAACTCCTCACCGGCAGGCCTCCCTTCGTCGGCGACAGCCCGGTCTCGGTGGCCTATCAACACGTGCGCGAAGAAGCGCGCCCGCCGTCGCAACTGAACCCCGATGTCAGCACAAGCATCGATGCGATTGTGGCCAAGTCCCTCGCCAAGCGCACCGACGATCGCTATCAAAGTGCTGCTGACATGCGCAAAGACATCGAGCGTCTCGTCGCAGGTCACCCAATCGAGGCGCCGACAGCGGCAACGCAGGTCGTACCTCCCTCGACCTCGACAATGGTCGCGCCGGTGCTCCCGCCCCCAACGACAGTTGGCGGAGGCG
>JBDSQP010000136.1:0-9049 GCA_039929755.1 Aeromicrobium sp.
AGCCAAAACCCATCAAAGAGAGAGCTCGATGAAGGTCAACCCGAGCGTTAAGAAGATCTGTGACAAATGCAAGGTGATTCGTCGCCACGGCCGCGTCATGGTGATCTGCGAAAACCCGCGCCATAAACAGCGCCAGGGCTAAGCAGAGCTCTTAGCAAGAAGCAGAAGTAAACATCTGATCGCTCACCATTCGAAATGGATGGTGTTTCCCCCGGAGCAAAGGCCGGGGCCCGGCAGAGATTCCCCAGTGAATCTCGAGGCAGCTGGGACGCATCAGGTGACGACACCTTTGTCCAACGGAAGGAATCGCCTCAGATGGCACGCCTCGTAGGTGTAGATCTCCCGCGCGATAAGCGCATAGAGGTCGCACTGACATATGTATTTGGAATCGGTCGCACCCGAGCCCAAGCCACCCTCGCCGCTACCGGCATCAGCCCGGACAAGCGCGTATTCGATCTGGTCGACGATGAGCTCGTCTTGCTCCGTGACCACATCGAAGCCAATTATCAGGTCGAGGGTGACCTTCGCCGTAATGTGACCGCCGACATCCGCCGCAAGATGGAAATCGGCAGCTATCAGGGACGCCGCCACCGCGCAGGACTTCCTGTTCGTGGTCAGCGCACCAAGACCAACGCCCGTACTCGCAAGGGTCCGAAGCGCACCGTTGCCGGAAAGAAGAAGTGATAGCGGATGGCTAAGACACCCACCAAGAAGGTTCGTCGCAAAGAGAAAAAGAACGTTGTTCAGGGCGAAGCCCACATCAAGAGCACGTTCAACAACACTCATGTCACGATCACTGACCCCTCGGGCGCTGTGATTGCCTGGGCCTCCGGCGGAACTGTCGGTTTCAAGGGCTCGCGCAAGTCCACTCCCTTCGCAGCAGGTATGGCGGCCGAGTCCGCTGGCCGCCAGGCGATGGAGCACGGGATGAAAAAGGTCGACGTTTTCGTCAAGGGTCCGGGTTCGGGCCGCGAAACCGCGATCCGATCGCTCGGAGGAGTCGGCCTTGAGGTCGGCACCATCTCCGACGTGACCCCCAGCCCCCACAACGGATGCCGGCCGCCCAAGCGCCGTCGCGTCTGATCGCCAAAAGTTCTTAAGGAGCAAGACTCATGGCCCGTTATACCGGACCTCTAACCAAGAAGTCGCGCCGTTTGGGCGTCGACCTCGTTGGTGGTGACGCCGCTTTCGAGCGTCGCCCCTACCCGCCCGGCATGCACGGTCGCGGCCGCGTCAAAGAGAGCGAATACCGCAACCAGCTGATCGAAAAGCAGAAGGCGCGCTACACCTATGGCGTGCTGGAGAAGCAGTTCCGCAAGTACTACGAACTCGCTTCGCGTCGTCCGGGCAAGACCGGTGACAACCTGCTGCAGATCCTCGAATGCCGTCTCGACAACGTCGTCTACCGCGCTGGGTTCGCCCGCACGCGTCGTCAGGCACGTCAGCTCGTGTCGCACGGTCACTTCATCGTCAACGGCGTCAAGACCGACATTCCGTCGTTCCAGGTGTCCAAGCACGACATCATCGACGTTCGTCCGAAGTCGCTCGAAACGACGCCCTTCATCGTGGCACGCGAAGTCCACGACAAGGACACTGTTCCCGGTTGGCTCGACACGTCGCCCGAGCGTGGCCGCATCCTCGTTCATCAGCCCCCCGTACGCGAGCAGATCGTTGTTCCGATTCAGGAACAGCTCATCGTGGAGTACTACTCCAAGATCTGATCGTGCCCATCTGGCCTTCATATAGAGGTTGGCCTGAAAGGAAACACCTGTGTTAATTGCCCAACGTCCCACCCTGTCCGAAGAGGTCATCGACGACTACCGTTCGCGGTTCGTCATCGAGCCCCTCGAGCCCGGTTTCGGTTACACCCTCGGCAACTCGCTGCGTCGTACGCTGCTGTCGTCGATCCCCGGTGCAGCCGTGACGTCGATCAAGATCGACGGCGTGCTTCACGAGTTCTCGACCATCCCCGGTATCACCGAGGACGTCACCGAGATCATCCTGAACCTCAAGTACCTCGTGGTTTCGTCCGAAAACGATGAGCCTGTCGTGATGTACCTCCGCAAAGACGGCGAAGGCGTCATCACCGCAGCAGACATCCAGCCCCCGGCCGGAGTCGAGGTCCACAACCCGGACCTGCACATCGCTACGTCGAACAACAAGGGCAAGTTCGAGCTTGAGCTCGTTGTCGAGCGTGGCCGCGGCTACGTTTCGGCGGTCCAGAACAAGTCCGGCGACGAAGAGATCGGCCGTATGCCGGTCGACTCGATCTACTCGCCCGTGCTCAAGGTGACCTACAAGGTTGAGGCCACCCGCGTCGAGCAGCGCACCGACTTCGACAAGCTCGTCATTGACGTCGAGACCAAGAAGTCGATCCTGCCCCGTGACGCGATTGCCTCGGCCGGCAGCACGCTTGTCGAGCTGTTCGGTCTGGCCCGTGAGCTCAACGTCGAAGCCGAAGGCATCGACATCGGACCGTCGCCGGTTGACGAGCAGCTTGCCGCTGATCTCGCCCTCCCGGTCGAGGACCTGGCATTCACAGTGCGTTCCTACAACTGCCTCAAGCGCGAGGGCATCCACACCGTGGGTGAACTCATCACGCGTAGCGAGCAGGACCTGCTTGACATCCGCAACTTCGGCTCGAAGTCGATTGACGAAGTCAAGGCCAAATTGGCCGAAATGGGCCTTGCGCTCAAGGACAGCCCGGCCGGTTTCGACCCGTCGGCAGTCATCGACGCCTATGACGACGACGCGAGCTTCGCTGAGGACGAGCAGTACTAATACTGCCCGTGCTCTCCGTATGAATCTGGAGATAAGAAATGCCTACCCCAACTAAGGGCCCTCGCCTCGGCGGCAGCCCCGCGCACCAGCGGCTGATCCTGGCCAACCTCGCACAGAACCTGTTCGAACACGGTCGCATCACCACGACGGAAGCCAAGGCTCGCCGCCTGCGTCCGTACGCCGAATCCCTCATCACGAAGGCCAAAGTCGACTCGGTGGCCAACCGCCGCCTCGTCGTCAAGGTCATCCGCGATCAGGGCATTCTGCACACGCTGTTCACCCAGATCGGTCCTGCCATGGCAAGCCGTCCTGGTGGCTACACCCGCATCACGAAGATTGCGCCGCGCAAGGGCGACAACGCCCCCATGGCCGTCATCGAGATCGTGGAAGCCAAGGAATTCGTCGCGCAAAACCAGAAGCCCAAGAAGGAAAAGGCCGTCAAGCCCGCTCCGGTTGAAGCTCCTGTCGAAGCAGCCGAAACTCCGGCTGAGGACGAGGCAATCGCCGACGTCGTGACCGAGGCCCCCGAGGAAACCCTCGAGGCCGAGTCGCCTGCCGTCGAAGACGCTGTTGTCGAGACGCCGGCTGAGGACGCTGAAAAGTCCGAATAAGCTGACTCAAAGCGCCCGTTCCCTTCGCTGGGAACGGGCGCTTTGTCTTTCTTGGGGTTGTGCCTCCCAAAGCCTCGAATGCTGATAGTTTTTCTGTCGGCGTCCCGCGTGGGACGCCTCTTCTCGGGGAGCACAAAGCATGCACAATATTCGTCGTTCGCTGGGTCTTGCCGTAGTTTCGGCACTGGTGGGAACCGGCTTCACCCTGAGCGCTTCGGCCAGTGAGACCAGCCCGGTCGCCAGAGCCAGCCACGGCCGGCCCCAGATGGCCGCAGGAATCATCGTCAAGACCACCAGTGCCAACCCCAGTACGTCACTGCTGCGCGATGCAGAGAGCAAACTCGCCGGCAATGTGAGCGTGGCAAAGGTGCGCAGCAAAGGCGGCCGCGAAGCAGTCCTCGTGACGAGCAAGCGAATCCCCGCCGCGCAGGCCGAAGCGCTCGCAACTCAACTCCGCAAGCGTTCCGACGTGGTCTCCGCGTCGCCCAACTACATCAGCTATGCCTTTGGCACCGCGCCCGTCGTCACCAACGACACCTACTTCAGCAGCCTCAAGCAGATCTGGGACCCACGTACGAAGAGCGATTCCCGGGTCAAGGCAGTCATGGGTTCGACGAACACGTTCCCCACGGGTGGCTACAGCTCCAAGGCTCCGAGTCTTTGGCGCAAAACCACCGGGACGGAACAGGTGGTTGCAGTCGTCGACACCGGCATCACCGATCACCCCGATCTCGCCAACCAGATACTCCCCGGCTATGACTTTGTCAGCCAGTTCCCGTTGACCGACGAAGAAGGCAACGTAGTCGAGTACGAAGACAGTGGTCGCGATGGTGACGGCCGTGACTCCGACCCCCACGACAGGGGCGACTGGGAGCCGGCCAACTACTGCGCCCTCGACGGTCCGGCGTACCCGAGCACTTGGCACGGCACGCATGTTTCCGGCATCGTGGCTGCCGAGGGCAACAACGGCCAAGGCGTCGTCGGCGTTGCTCGCGGCGTCAAGATCCTTCCGGTCCGCGTCCTCGGGCTCTGTGGCGGAACGATCGAGGACATCGCTGACGGCATCCGTTGGGCTGCCGGTTTGCCGGTTACCGGTGCACCGGACAACCCGAACCCGGCCGACGTCATCAATCTCTCCCTGGGCGGGGACTTCCCCTGCACGGTCACCGACGCTCCGGAATATGTCAGCGCTATCCACGATGCGCGGGCAGCAGGAGCTGTCGTCGTTGCCGCAGCCGGCAACGACGGGGTAAACATCGGCTCCGAACCTGTGTCTCCAGCCACATGCCCTGGGGTGATTTCCGTCGGCTCGACGAGCGAGTACGGCGATCGCGCCGGCTACAAAGTGGGCACCAGGAAGGTCATCTATTCCAACTACGGCACTAGCCTCGACATCTCCGCTCCGGGCGGCGACACCTTCTGGGACAACCGAAGCATCCTCTCGACCCTCAACACGGGGACGAAGAGCCCAACGACTCCCGCCTACGGGGAATATGACGGCACGAGCATGGCTGCCCCTGTGGTTTCCGCCGGTGCTGCGCTCCTACGCTCGCTCGGCACTTTCACGCCAAGCCAGACCGAAGCCGCACTGAAAGTTGCCGTGGCACCCTTCCCGTCAGGGACGAACAGCCAGTTCAAGAAGTGCACGACTTCGATCTGTGGCAAGGGAATCCTCGACCTCAGCAAGGTGCCGGCTCCCCGCTACACGGTCAAGATCTCGGGCTCACCCGTCGTCGGAGAACCCCTGACCGCCGTCCCCGGCACGTGGCTCGCGACCCCGGCCTCGTTCACCTACACGTGGCTGCGCGATGGAACGCCGATCGCTGGCGCCACCAACTCCAGCTACACGGTTGGCCAGGCCGATGTCGGCTCGAAGTTGCGAGTCCGCATTGCGCCCTCGACGTCGGTCTTTTCGCCGATCATCTCGACCTCGGTAGAAACCGCGGCTGTGCCGCAGGGACCGACGGTGACCCTCAGCAACGTGCCTGTCTCGACCAAGTACGGTGTCGGCGCGAACGTGACCGTGACCGTCGCCTCGGGCGTGGATCCCGTTGACGGACCCGTCGAACTCCGACGCGGCAGCACGGTTCTCGCCAGCGGTGTGACGAGCGGTGGTTCTGTGGAGCTGCAGGTTCCCGGCAAGGCTTGGCTCGCTGGATCTGATGACATACGCGCCGCATTCCTGGGCACCGAGTCGCAGCCGGCCTCGTCATCCTCGACGCAGACCGTGACAGTCGCCAAAGCCTCAGCGTCGAATTCGATCGTGCTTCCGACGACGATCAGTCCGACTACGCAGGCCAAACTGACTGTCACTGTCACGGTGGCTGGTGACTCCCAGCCGACCGGCGTCCTTGAGGTCTATGACGGAACCACCAAAATCATGGGCAGCTCGCTGATCTTGACAGACAACGGCAAGAAGGTCCTGACCCTTCCCAAACTGAAGGCGGGAACCCACCAGATCAAGGTTGTCTACGCCGGGAACGCAAACATCAATGCCAAGACGTCGGCGGTCAAGACCATCACGTCGAAGTGACTATGAGGACCCGAAAGCCGCGGGCGCTGATCTGGCGCTCGGTTGGCCAACCCTGATCGATAAGCCACGCCTGCAGCGAGTCCGCGCCGAGGTTCTTGCCCACCACAAGGCGCGCGGCTCCGCCAGGTGCGAGGCGGGGGAGCCAGCGCAGAAGCAGTTCGTGCAGGGCTTGCTTGCCGATGCGAATCGGGGGATTCGACCAGATCTCGTCGAAGGACAAGCCGGCCGGTATGTCGTCCGGAAGCGCGACATGGACCGATGCGTTGAGGCGCTGCGCGTTACTGCGAGTCAGGTCGAGGGCCCGCTCATTGGTGTCGGTGGCCCATACGGTGGCCATCGGATCCTCTGAGGCCAGGGCGCAGGCGATTGGCCCCCAGCCGCATCCCAGATCCAACAGAGTCTTGCCGCCCCTAGGAGGAGCGCTGTTGCGAAGTAGGACGTCCGTCGCCTTGTCGAGACCCTCACGGGCAAAAACGCCACTGGCCGTGGCCATGACGTAGTCGTGGTCCCAAATGCGAACTTCCACGTCATGTCGTTTGTCGGCCACCTGAGGATCGCCGGCGAAGTATTGGTCGTTCATGGTCAGCAAGCCTCGTAGGTGTAGTGGCGGTTCCTGGGGGTGACAAGGTCGCGGTCGCGAAGGAGAATCGTGATGTTATGCCCCTGAGCCTCGCAAGCCCGACGATATGCCGCCCTTCCGTTGTCTGAGTATTCGATCTCGATGACGTGGTTGCCGAAGTTCTTGAGGTAGCTGCTGCATTCTCGATAGACCTCGCACTCCTCGGCGACGGCGAAGTCGAATCCGAGCGTCGAGCCGTTCACGTCAGCGGTGTTCTTCTGCGCAATGGCCAGGTTCTTGTCGTGGGCCGATACGGCAATGGTCCGGGCGAATGAAATGGCCTGCGCGCGGGTCAGGAGCCCGCGAGATCGGGTCCAGGAGTCAAGGTTGTCCGGCTCGACCGCCTGAAATCCCGAGGTCGAGCACCCTTTGAACCATGAGCTGACTATGCGCAGCAATTCCGTCCGCTTGGATTCGGTGCGGATGTCGAGCAGGATTTCGTCGGGCCATCCGGGGTCATTGACCAGTTTGCCGCCCGCAGACCTCAGCAGCAGATCGGGATGACGGCTCTTCCACCACGTAAGTTGGCCCGGCTGGGTTTGGAACGCGTTGACGTAGCAGATGTTGTAAAGACCGGGCGCGGGCTTGTCCGTTCGGTCTCGGGTCACGACGGCAACTCCGTTGCGCGGCGCATACGCACCGCCCAACTGGTAGTCCGCAGGAGCATTGGTTGGTGGCAGCCGAGGCGAAGAACCGGGCAGGGCGGTCGCCACAATGGTGATGAGGACTAACAAGAGAGAGTCCCAGCCGGTCATGGTGTCAGTGTTTCACGGCCGTCCTCGCTCTGGGCCAGCGTGATGCGCCACGCCTCAGTCAACAATTCCTCGAGGTCGTTGATGTAGTCATACTCCTCAAGGCGGATGAGGATGGATCCGTATCCCTTGTAGTGGGGAAGGGTGAACATGGCCGGGTCGCCGAACGACAACTGGGCTTCCTTCTCGCCGCGAGAACAGACAATCACGAGCACGTCGAGGTCGGGCAACACGTGTGCGAACACTGAGCCGTTGACTTCGAGCGCAGGCGTCCCGTCCCATGTCGATTCGGTGACGTGGGGGAGTGACATTGCGAATTCAACGATCGAATCCCAGCCCAGCATGGGAAGAGTGTTTCACGACCTGGCCCTTCGGCGACGGGATTCAACAGCCCGATCGGCGACGAGGTGCTCCGGGGGATAGGTCACCTGTTCGAGGGTCAGGCCGTGGGCCGGCATGACCTCGATATGGGGTTGACGAGTTGCGGCCGCCAGGATCTTTCCTGCCCAGACCGGCTCATACTTGTGCTGGCCGATCACGATGATCGTCCCCATCAGCGCCCTCACCATCGAGTGGCAAAAGGCGTCAGCCACAACACTCGTCTCGATGATCCCGTCCTCGCGTCGCACGCTCGAGATATTGCGCAGCGTACGTATTGTCGTGGCGCCCTCGCGCGGCTTGCAGAAGGACGCGAAATCGTGTTCGCCCAGTAGATGCTGTTCGGCGTAGTTCATCGCAGTGGTGTCGAGGCGCTTGCCATGGTGATAGATGTGAGCGCGCTGTAGCGGGTCAGGCCCCTCGGGGACGTCGCAGATCCGGTAGGTGTAACGCCGTTGCAGAGCCGAGAACCGGGCATCGAACCCATCAGCGGCGACGCGGAGATCACGCATCTGGATGTCGGGGTCGAGAAGGTTGCGCAATCTCCACAGCAGGCGGGGAGGATCGATCTCACCGTCGAGATCGACGTGCGCCACCTGGCCGCGGGCATGAACCCCCGCGTCCGTACGCCCGGCCACAGTCAGCCGCGAAGGCTCATCGAGTCGCAGGATCAGTTGAATCGCGTTCTCGAGCTCACCCTGGACGGTCCGCAATTCCGGCTGAACACCCCAACCGCTGAAGTGGGTGCCGTCGTAGGAGAGATCGAGTCGATAACGCACAGAGGAACGCTACTGCAGGCGAACGTTACTTCCAGCGTTCGGCTGCGGGCACGAAGGTGAGCTGGCGGTCACCCGTGTATATCTGCTTGGGGCGAGCGATCTTCTTGTCCTTGTCGTCCACGCCCTCGCGCCACTGGGCGAGCCAGCCGGCCGTCCGGGGGATGGCGAACAGAACCGTGAACATCTCCGGCGGGAACTTCAGTGCTTCGTAGATGAGGCCCGAGTAGAAGTCCACGTTGGGGTAAAGCTTGCGCGAGATGAAGTACTCGTCGGCGAGGGCGATTCGCTCAAGTTCCTGGGCGATCTCGAGCAGCGGATTGATGCCGGTGACCGCGAAGACGTCGTCGCAGGCCTTTTTGATGATCGTGGCACGAGGGTCGAAATTCTTGTAAACGCGGTGCCCGAATCCCATGAGCTTTTCGTTGCCGGCCTTGACGCCCTCCATGAACGCCGGAATGTTGTCCACCGAGCCGATGCGGCGAAGCATCTTGAGGACGGCCTCATTAGCGCCACCGTGCAGCGGGCCATAGAGCGCCGCGATGCCGGCGCTGACTGCCGAATAGGGATCGACATCGCTCGAACCGACGGCTCGTACG
>JBDSQP010000137.1:0-6588 GCA_039929755.1 Aeromicrobium sp.
CCTACTGCGACCCAGCGTCAGAAGGATCGTCGGCCAACCGAAACCGGTCTTTCGGCTCCGGGACGTCTTCCGCGAACACAAGGTCATTCTCGTGCCGCTGAATGAGGCACTGGTCGGGCCGATCACGGCCCAACTGCTCGGTGGGCTGATCGTGGCCGAATGTTGGGCTGCCACCCTCGAACGAGCAATCGAGCACGAGCCCGCGAAACGCCCGGCAAGTCTGTGGGTCGATGAAGCCCAGAATTTTTTGAGCCTTCCAATTTCGCTGGATTCTGCGTTGAACGCGAGCCGGTCGATGGGTGTGTCTTGGCATTTGGCTCACCAGTTCCGGGCCCAACTTCCTCCGGCGATGGCAGCGGCGGTGGATTCCAACGCCCGCAACAAACTGGTGTTCCGGCCTAATGATCCTAAGGACGCCGCGGCTTCCGCCCGTCAGGCACCGGAGCTTCAGGATGTCGACTTTCTGACCCTGCCCAAATACACGGCCTACGCCACCCTCGTCGTCGATGGGGCTTCGCAACCATGGTGCTCGCTGACCACGCTGCCCCCACCAGAGCCAACCGGCCTCGGAACCCGCATCCGAGACACCTCCCGCGCCACCTACGGCACACGGCCCACCCCGCCAACTTCGCCCGAAGCGACAGATTTGCCCACGTCTGGATCGGGACCGGTGGGGCGCAAACCACGGAGGAGGCAGCCATGACGAACAACTCTGTTACTCAGACCTTCCTTTCCGTATCTGTTGTCAGACGGGTCGCTCGACGGATCGTGTTGCTCAGTTCTGTCCATTTCCCCAGGTCAACCCCCATCTACTCCCACTCTTGGGATGGGACTGACCCCGCTTTGCGGGGCCACAAACCCGGGCAACCCGACACGCGGGGCGCAACATGTGCGGCGTTGTCGAGTCGTGGAGCGAAGCGATGAATGCCTACATGGCCATCGACCTGGACGAGCATCTCAGTACTCGGGACGTGGCGATCCTGACCGACCTGGAACGGTTCCGTCTGCTCGACACCAAACACGTCCAGCGGCTCCACTACACCGACCACACCTCCGACCTGGCCGCTGCGCGGGCTTGCAACCGGGCGCTGCTACGACTGCGAGAACTTGGCTTGATCTCCTCACTGGACCGGCGGGTCGGCGGTGTCCGAAAAGGCTCCGCCTCGTTTGTTTGGCAACTCGCGGCCACTGGGGAACGGTTCCTACGGGCCACCCGCGGGCAAGCCCATAGGCGCCGGTTCATGGAACCCGGACCGTACTTCGTCACACATACGCTTGCGGTCAACGACGTTGCTGTCGGGCTCCTCGAAGCCCCGAAGGCGACACCGGGGTTCGCGGTTGAGGAGCTCGTCACCGAGCCGAGCAACTGGCGCAGCTACCTCGGGGCCAACGGGGAAACCCGGTGGCTCAAACCCGACCTGTATGTCGTCACCCACCACGCTGGCGGGGACGAGGGCCGTGACGGGTATGAGGAGCACACCTTCTTGGAGGTCGACCTCGGTACTGAGCATCTGCCGAGGATTCAGGCGAAGTGCCTGATGTATGCCGCCTACGCCAACACAGGCGCCTACCAGGCCGAGCATGCCCTGTTCCCGGTCGTCGTCTGGCTCAGCCCCGACCCCGCCCGCAGCCGCGCCCTCGAGGCCGCCATCTCGGCCACCCGAAATCTGCCCCAAGAGCTGTTCCGGGTCACCAGCCCCAAGGAGTATCTGACGGAGATCGCCAGTGCCGAATAGCTCAGCAGTAGGACGCGTGTGCGACCCCCGTTGCCGCTGGCCAGAGGACTATTTCGGACTGGACTCTTCAAGCGAAGAGAGCGTCAATGGAAGGGGCTCTCACTTCAGAGACACACCCCCAACAACTAACCGAAAGGAGGCAAACCATGCCTAAACCATCAACACCAATAGCGAGGTCGGAAACCGGCTCGCGCGACACCATGAAAGCGTGCAGCAAGCAGTACGTCGGGCAGCCGACACTCCTGCAGGAGATGGCCGCGCGCGTGCTCGATGCTGTTCTCGAACTCCAATCGCGTGAGCACAGGCTGGCAGTCCGCGCAGGCAAGGAACGAGTTGCTCGCCGACGAGGTGGAACGCCTGCGCGAAACAGGTCACGAGCGGTCAATAGCCATGGCTGAGTTGGAAACAGCACCGGTCAACGCGCTGATATATCTGCGGGTCTCGACCGTTCGGCAAGCCACCAAGAACGGTGAGGCCGAGGGGTACTCCATTCCCGCTCAACGGGACGCCTGCCAACGCAAAGCCCACGAACTCGGCGCCATAGTGACCGAGGAGTTCGTCGATGCTGGAGCCTCGGCCCGTTCGGCTGACCGCGACGGTCTGCAACGGATGCTGGATCGTGTTCGCGAAGGCGACGTTTCCTACGTCATCGTCCACAAGCTCGACAGACTGGCTAGATCCCGGATCGATGATGCGGCGATCGCCACCGTCTTCCACCTGGCCGGAACCACCCTGGTCTCGGCCAGCGAACAGATCGATGACAGCCCGTCAGGCTCGTTGTTGCACGGCATCATGGCCGCCATCGCCGAGCACTACTCCAAGAACCTCTCCCACGAAGCCAAGAAAGGCATGGCCGAAAAAGTTCGCCGCGGTGGCACTCCGAACTACGCACCGCTTGGGTACCTGAACACGACGACCCGGGTCAACGGCATCGAAGTCAAAAGTGTGGCCTTCGACCCCGACCGGGCTGAGCACGTCAAGTGGGCCTTCGACGCCTACGCCACCGGCAAATGGTCCATCTCCGACGTCCGCGATGCCTTAGAAGAGCGAGGCTTCAAGTCCCGCACCACCCGCAAACTCGTCGGCAAACCCATCTCATCGGCACAGCTGCATCGGATGTTGAACCACCCGTATTACAAGGGGCAGATCGTCTTCAACGGCGTCATCTACGACGGCGCCCACGAACCTCTGGTCGATGAGGTCATCTGGCAACAAGTCCAAGACGTCCTCGCCGGACGCCGTATCGCCGGAGACCGCTCATGGCGACACACCCACTACCTCAAAGGCGCCCTGCGGTGTGCTCGCTGTTCCAGCCGCATGGGCTACGGAACTTCCAAAGGCCGCGGCGGCGAATACGACTACTTCTTCTGCCTCGGACGCCACACCGGCCGCACCACCTGCGACCTGCCCTATATGGCCGTCGAAGACACCGAAGACGAAATACAACGCCAATGGGCAGCCGTCCGCTTCACCGACGACCAAGTCGCCGAGTTCAGCCAACGGGCCCGTAACGAACTCCACCGTTCCGCTGAATCTGGAAGCAGACTCATTGTCGACCAGAAGCGACGCCTGGCCGAACTGGAACGCCACAAGCAAAAACTCATCGACGCCTACATGGCCGATGCTCTCCCAGTTGGTGCGCTCAAAGAACGCCAGACCCGGCTCGCAGTCGAGATCGCTGACGCCAAGCGGCTCATCCAAGGTGCCCAAACCGCCAGCGACGCCGTCTTTGAACGGCTTGAGCAAGTCATCGAGCTGCTGCGCCATGCTGAGCAGCTCTACAACGCCTGCGGTCCGGAAGCCCGCGAAATCCTCAACACCGCCGTCTTCGCGGCCTTCCACCTCGACAGCGGCCCGCCTGGGGCCACCAGCAGACCCACCGTGGCCGACACGCACCTCACGCCGATCGTTGAAGCAGTCCTGGCCGCAGGAGCCAGCAAAGAAAGAACCCCCGGCGAGCTTTCGCTCACCGGGGGTTCTAACCTGACTCACTTGGCGGAGGTGGCGAGATTTGAACTCGCGAGAGGTTTAAACCTCAACCCGCTTAGCAGGCGGGCGCACTAGGCCACTATGCGACACCTCCATGCCACCCAGCCGGTCAAAAACACGAAGGGGCAACCGGATCAGGTTACCGGGTCGGCTTTGCTTCCGACGAATCGGGACGCCCTGCCCGAAGAGGGCACTTAGTTGATGCGTCGATAGCCGTGCGCGGTATTGAGTCGCTCGTGCACTTCACGCTGCAACTCAGTGGCCTTGCGGGGCAAAAGCATGAGGGCGATGCTTCCCGCCTGACCCGATTCGAGGGCGAAGACCAGGCGGGTTCCGGATGGTCCTCGCTCGGTGTCCACCTTGTCGACGTCGGTCCAATGACCCCTGCGTATGTCGCCCTCAGCCATCCGCCCGAGCCGGAAACCCTGCGCGTTGAGTGCGACCACAAGCGGTGGCCGGGCCATGGTCCAAACGGCGGAGCCAAACATGGAAAGCGCCAAGGCCCCGAAGACCCAGCCGACGACATCCAGGAAACCGTTGAACCCGAGCAGCACGAACGCGACCATCGCGCATACGCCCGCCAGGATCATGCGCCAGCCAAAAGGCTGCAACGCAAAGCGGCGGTCAAGACGATACTTGCCAGTAAATGTGTAGAGCTGAGTCATAGCGCAGAGGGGGCGGGATTCGAACCCGCGGTTGACGTTTCCGCCAACGACCGCTTTCAAGGCGGTTCCGATCGGCCACTCCGGCACCCCTCCTGGCAGTCATACCGAAGCATGACGCCGGAGACGATTGTTTCACTACTTCAGCGGAGCGGTGCGAGGCGGTTCCACACGTACGACAGGTTCGATCGCCCGGGCCGAGCGCGATGAACGTTCGCGCATCACGAAATGCCGGGCGATGAGGCCCACGACAAGGCCAAGGATGCTCGAGTAAAGAGTGGAGAGTCCGATGTATGTCGGCAAGGCGCTGGGCGTTACCAGCGACGTCGTCACGACGGCTGTTCCGATGACAGCGAAGACGAGCACCCACCAGCCCTCGCGGTGACGGGAGCGAATGCTGACGCCGACGATGAGCGCCGGGAACCCGATGAAGACCTCAACGGGTCGGGGCACGCCGCCGATGTTCTGCCGAAGCCAGATCACGGCCTCACCGATCCCGTCGACGACGGTCTGTGAGCCGTGGGTGCGGACAAAACTGCTGTAGGCCAGAACGACCACAAGGAGCAGGGCAAAGCCCACCGGAATCATCAGGCCCTGGCGGCCGAGGCCATGGAGTCCGGCGCCCAGATTCCACACCATGGCGATGGCCAACATCAGTGACGCGCTGATCACCACAAGGTTGAATCGCTGGTAGTTGACCGGGGCATTCCAGGCGGCGACGCCAACCGTTCCGACCAGGGAGGCGAGGAGTGCAAAGACGTATTCGGCGATCGCGCCAGCAACTGTTGATGCCGGACGGGAGTTGGTGACCGCCGTGACAGAGGCGAGTACGGCCGTCATCGCCGCTGCTGCAGCGAGAAGCACATTGGTCTCAAGCACGACGGCCGAAATGCCGAGGACACCGACGATCGGAATCCAAAGGCGCATACGGCCGCCCGCACGATGGGTCAACGCGAGCGAAAAGATCACCATCAGAGTTGCGGCGGCGGGCCGTTCGATCCATATCGGCGCACCCACCGCGACGACGGACGTGCCGGCAGCGACAGCTGCCAGGATCCATACCAAGAAGGTCAGGCCGATAAGGCTGTGAACGAGAGGCCGGGACGTGATGCGCGGTGCGCGGGTCGGCATTTCATAATCCGGCGGGACCGTGGTGTCGAGTCGACGGCGTCCACCACTTGGGTGTCGACTCATGGGGCGCTCCGAATCCGTCTGTTCGCCAGCGAGGGGTTTTCCCTGCGCACCCGATCAACCTCGGCAAAATCGAGGTCGGCACGCAGGATGACGGCGTCAATTCCCGCTTCGTCAACCCTAGAACCCCGGGCATCAATAACCAATGAATGGCCTACGTAGTGCGGGCCACACTGCGCCGACGCCATGACGGGCACCGTGTTCTCGATCGCCCTGGCCTTTAACAACGTGGTCCAGTGATCAAGCTTTCCTTCACCCTGCACCCAGGCTGCGGGTATCGCGAGCGCTTCGGCTCCCGCGTCGATCAGGGCCCGGGCAAGCTCGGGAAACCTCAGGTCATAACAAGTCATCAGGCCGACCGCATGACCTGCCACCTCGACCACGACCGGCTCGATAGCGCCGGGGCTCAGACGATCGGACTCGCAATATCCGAACGAGTCATACAGATGGATCTTGCGATAGGTATGAGTCAGGGTGCCGCCCGCGCCAACGACGGCCAGGGTGTTGAAGGGCAGATCATCGGTTGCCTCAAACATTCCACCGATCACTGTCGCCCCAAGTCGCTTCGCGTTGTCGGCGAGAAGTTGAACGAATGGGCCGTCGAGGGTCTCGGCCACTTTGGCGAGGTCGTCCTGGGGCGAACCGAAGTCGCACATCGATGCCTCGGGAAGGACGACGAGATCGAGTTCGTCCTCGGCTGCCAACCCGCCGAGGAGCCCGTTGACCGTTTCCCGGTTGGCCGCGGCGTCGGTTGCCGAGGCGAACTGGACTAGAGCGACGCGCATACGGCCATTGTGTCAGGGCCAACTCGATCCGATCGGGCGCAGCGGGACCCGGCCCTGTGCAACTACGGTATGAGCATGCGTGCAATCGTCGTCAAAGAACCCGGAGGAGTTGACGCCCTCACCCTTGTGGACGCGCCCAAGCCCGAACCAGGCCCGGGCGAAGTCCTCATCAAAGTGGCTGCGGCCGGGATCAATCGTGCTGACCTGCTACAACGCCAAGGTTTT
>JBDSQP010000138.1:0-12362 GCA_039929755.1 Aeromicrobium sp.
AAGGCGACCCAGGTTGGGTCCGTTGAATACGTGGACGGTCATGAATTCACCTTTGCATCTGCCAAATCAGGACTTCGGCGGTTTCGTCGCCACCTTCGGCAACAGCAGTCACATCGTATGCGCCCTCATCGGTGAGCCGAAGCGCATCACCGGGCCTGAGCAGGTGTTCTGCGGCCGACACGATGCCGCGCGTGACGTGGACATACGAGAAGGGGAACGCGGGTACATGGACCATCTCTCCGGCGTGGCATTCAACCAGCAGGAGTTCAGCCTTGGCATTGAGGACCGACACCGTGCCTGTTTCGCTTTGCTCATAAGACGGCTCGCCAGTGTTGTCTGAGCGCAGCATCATCTGGAGGAAACGCAGCGGCTCGGTCTTGGAAGAATTTCGTTCGCTGTGCTGGACGCCGTCGCCCGCACTGAGACGCTGGGCCATGCCGGGCCCGATGACTCCACGGCTGCCCGCAGTGTCCTCGTGAAGTAGCGCACCATCGAGCACCCAGGTGACGATCTCGACGTCGGCGTGATGGTGGAAGTCGTACCCCTGCCCCGGTTCGACTGTCTCTTCGTTGATGGCAATGAGTTGACCGAACCCGATGTTGTCAGGGTCGTAGTGCCTGCCGTAGGAAAAACTGTGACGCGTCGACGTACCCTCAGCGGTCGTGAGGAACCGGTCTTCGGAACGCTGGATCTCAGGCATAGCCGAGCTCGTGGAGTCGGTCGTCGTCGATGCCGAAATGGTGCGCGATCTCGTGGGCAACGGTGATGCCGACCTCATGGATGACATCGGCTTCGCTGTCACACATTTCGAGCGTCGGCTTGCGATAGATGAAGATCCGGTCCGGCAGAACTGCACCGTAGGCGGTGTCCCTTTCGGTCAGCGGTACCCCGTCATAAAGACCAAGCAGATCGGGTTCATCGGACGGGGCGTCGTCCTCGATGAACAGCACCACATTGTCGAGTCGGCGCGTGAGTTCCTCGGGAATTGCCTCGAAGGCGGCGTCCACGAGTTCGTCGAAACGTGCGTCGCTCAGGTCGATCATGAGTCCAGTCTGCCTGATCGCGTTTCGGGTCACGCCCGGTTTGAGGCTCGCAGTTGCTTACCCTTATGCTTGATCCGCTTACTGAGCCTGGCCCCCATCGTCTAGCGGCCTAGGACGCCGCCCTTTCACGGCGGTAGCACGGGTTCGAATCCCGTTGGGGGTACTTCTCGGTCGAGGTGGCCTCGCCCCCGACCCGAAGGTCGCCTCCCGATGTCAGCTCGAGCGAGAAATGACGCGCAGAGTGATTCGAGGAGGAGCGAGGTACGAGCGACGGAGTCCCGTTGGGGGTACCAAAGTCTTCCCTCCTCACCCTCATCGCGCGGCCGGTACGTTCGGGCCCCCCGGCATAGTTCGATCGAACTACATTTACAAAACACCCGAACGGCAGCGAATTCGGCTTCTACGATTAATCGATCGGGGCCGATAACACCACATGTACAAGGCGGTGTGCCGTGAAGACTTCGATCGCGAGACGTGCGAGGCCAGTGCGGACCGCGGTCGTGACCGCAGTGGCGATCGTGGCCCTACCCGCGATCGGCTACGCGGCCTCGGTCCTTGTCCCGGCCCGCGAGGCCCAGAGTCGCATCGTCATTCGCGGCGCCGTCATCAGATTGGGTCCGACACCGTACGTCCACAACACGGGGTCCCATACGTCGATCGGAGTTACCGGAGTCCAATTGGTCAATTGCAATCTCCGAGTCAAATTCGATCGTCAGCCGGGTGAGAGCGTTGTCGCTGCCATCGCCGAAGAGGACGAGACACTGTCGAGGCTTGGCATCCAGGCCGGCATCTCCGGTGGCATCAGTACTGCGGATGTCTACCTCTACCAGAGCGGTAAGCGCATCTGTGCGACTGACAAAATGTTCGGATCCTTGGGAAACATCTGGCTTCAGGTGACATACCTGGGACCCGAGCCAACGCCGACTCCAACACCAACTCCGACTCCAACACCGACTCCAACACCGACTCCAACACCAACGCCAACACCAACGCCAACGGAAACAACGCCGCCACCGGGGTGATCCGTCCAACAGTCCGTGACAGGCTGTGTGCATGAATGTCGTACGCGTGTCTGGTCCCGACGTTTCCCAGGCCGCCCCTCTGTTCGCGGAATACCGGGAGTTCTATGGCGAGCCGTATGACCTCGACCTCGCCACCGCATTTCTGACCGAACGTCTGGCCCAGAAGGAATCGATAGTTCTGATTGCTCTCGACGGCGAAACCCCGGTCGGGTTCACCCAGATCTATCCCTCGTTCTCATCGACCCGGCTTGCGCCGATCTGGATCCTCAATGACCTGTTCGTTGCCGAGGCGGCACGCGGGACAGGCGCTGTCGACGCGCTTCTCGACTCCGCCGCAACACTGGCAAAGGAAGCCGGCGCCATCGCAATCGAGCTGGCCACAACACATACGAACCTCCGGGCACAATCGGTTTATGACCGTCATAGCTATCAGCCCGACGATCACTACAAGCACTACGAAAAGCCTCTGGCGTGACGCAGTTCGAACCGGTTCGGCAGCTCTTTCGGGAACTGGTCGATTCCGGTAGCGAAATCGGCGCGGGCCTGTCGATCTGGCACGGCGGACGCGAGGTCGTCTGCGAGTTCGGCGGGACCAGGAACGCCTCGGGTGAACCGTGGACCGGGGACACGCTCGTGCACACCTATTCGACCGGCAAACCGCTTGCCGCACTCGTCGCTTTGATCGCGGTGGCACGCGGGCAGTTGTCACTCGATGAGCCGCTCGCCAAAACCTGGCCTGCCTATGCCGGACACGGAAAAGACCGCACGACTCTCCGACAGGTGCTGTCCCATACGGCCGGACAACCGGTGTTCCCGGAGTTGGCGAAGGATGTCGATCTGCTCGATGCCAAGGCCCTCATACGAACACTTGAGGACTCGGCTCCCGTCACCGAGCCCGGTTCGACGATCTGCGAACACGCGCTGACATACGGCCATCTGATCGAAGGGGCGCTCGCGGCCGCAGGCGCCGGAACGGTGGCGATAACCTTGAGCGAGATCGCAACCTTGTCGGGCTGGGACGTGCATTTCGGTGTACCGGATGACGACCTGAGTCGGGTCGCAGACCTCGAATATCTCAACCCCGCCTGGCCAGCAGAAACCCAGGGGCCGGCCTTTGCGTACCCCGACGGGACGTTGGATATCGCCGAACTCAACTCCGCGCGTTGGCGTCAGGGCAGCTTTCCCGCGATCGGACTGCATGCCTCGGCCTCGGGGCTTGCGAAGTTCTATTGGGACTTGACTCGTGCCTACGGTCCCGTTGCCCAGACGATCGGTCCGGATCTGCTGCGCGAGTACACGAGCATTCAAGAGTCCGGTTTTGATCACTACCTCGAGCGTGACGTCGAATGGACACTCGGCTTTCAGATCGACGAAGGTGACATCACCATGGGCGGAGTCGGCGGTTCAGGCGCGTGGTACTCGCCCGAGCTCGACTATTCGCTGGCATATGTCACGCGGGGCCTGCACGATCACCAACGAGCCACCGAACTCTGGCGCGCGGTGGTCGCCTGCCTTTCGGACCAGTTATGAGCGCCGGCCGTTTTGCACCGAGCCCTTCGGGCGACCTGCACATCGGCAACCTGCGTACAGCCTTGATCGCGTGGATGTATGCCCGATCGACCGGGCGCGAATTCCTGATGCGGATCGAGGACCTCGACAGGGTCAAGCCCGGCGCCGAGGCTCGCCAACTCGCCGACATTCGCGCTATCGGCATCGACTGGGACGGCGACATCGTCCGGCAATCCGAACGTCGCGAGTTGTATGCCCGTGCGATCGATCAGCTCGGCGATACCGGACTCACCTACGAGTGCTTCTGTTCGCGCAAGGAGATCCACGAAGCGCCTTCGGCTCCGCACCATCCGCCAGGCGCCTATCCGGGGACCTGTCGCAACCTCACCGAGGCTCAGCGCGCAGAACGCCGTCTCGAACGGCCGGCGGCTCTGAGGCTTCGGGCGGGCATCGGCGTCCACACCGTGACTGATTCGCTGCACGGCCAAGTCGAGGGAGCCCTCGACGACATCGTTCTCGTCCGCAACGACGGAGTGCCGGCCTATAACCTCGCGGTCGTGGTCGACGACGGCGAGCAGGGCATCGACCAAGTTGTGCGAGGCGACGACCTGCTGAGCTCGGCTCCCCGCCAGGCATATCTGGCCACCCTGCTCGGCTATCGCGAACCCGAATACGCACACGTCCCGATGGCACTCAATGCAGAGGGAAAGAGGCTGGCCAAACGCGACGGCGCGGTCACGCTCACCAAACTGGCGGCCAAAGGCCACGATGCCCGCGCTTTGATCCTCGAATCGCTCGGTATGGAATCGACCGATGAATTCGACCCGACCAGGTTGCCGCGTGAGCCGTGGATCTTCGTTCCGCCTGCCTGATCAGGGCTGCGCGTTGAGGAACTCCTCGAGCAGATCCGCGAGCGCGTCAGGTTGCTCGACCGTGCTCGAGTGGCCGCAATTCGGAACCAGCTTGAGGGTCGCGCCCTTGATGCCGGCGACGATCTTCTCAGCCTTCGCTACCGGAGTAGCCACGTCATCTTCGCCGACCACGACGAGAGTCGGCGTGCTGATCGACGGGAGCTCATCGACGACCGGTAAACGGTCCGTGACTCCACGAATGGCCTTCTTGATCCCCACCCGATCCGCGGCGCGGAGAACCGCCTTGAACTCCTCGATGCCCGACTTCGATGATGGATCGGCAAGGTAGGTCGGCCCGAACATCAGGGGCTTGACTTTTCCCTCGAGCGGATTCATTCCCACCCAGCGATAGATCGCCGCGAGCAGACGGTACTGGGAAACTTTGTCCGGATCCTCGGGCCCCGCGCTCGTGTCGAGCAAACTCAACGAGCGGATCAGTTCGGGCCGCCGTGACGCCAGGCGTTGGCCGACGAACCCTCCCATCGACAGGCCGACGTAGTGCACGGCGCCAACCCCAAGGCCGTCGATCACAGCGGCGGCATCTTCGAACAACGTCTCCATGTCGTAGCCGTCGGCGGTGGCAGGGGACTTTCCCTGACCCCGCCAGTCGATCGTCACGCAGCGGTATGAGGGCCGGAGACGATCGATCTGTGCCCGGAACATGTGACCGCTGAACAGCAGGCCATGGCCGAAGACAACGACGGGGGCATCAGGCACGCCTGGCGGGTTGCCGGTGTCGGTGATGTGGATCTGGGCTCCGTTGGCCTCGATGAGCGGCATGAGTTCTCCTGGGTCGAGTGACCGGTCGAGCATTGCAGGTGATGCCTCTGCTGTCGACAACTTTGGGCCCGGTTGCTAACCGTCTTGACAAAGTTAGTGAGTCATCACTAACTTAAATCCATGGCAACTGGAAAACGTATGAAAGCCGTCGACCGGCGTCGACTCGTCCTTGAGGCGGCGATGCACGAATTCGGTGAAGCCGGCTTCCACGACGTCTCGACCGAGGCCATCGCGGCCCGCGCCGGGGTCTCGCAGCCGTATGTCTTTCGGCTATTCGGGACCAAGAAAGACCTGATCATCGCCTCCATCGAGGAACGCAGCCGGCAGATCCTCGAGGGCTTCCGGCTCGCCGCTGAGAACAAGGGCGAACTCACCGCCCTCGATTCGATGGCCGCCGCATACACCGAGTTGCTGACGGTAGACGCCAACGCACTGCGCTGCCAACTGCATGCCTGGGCCGCGGCATCCGATCCAGAGATAGGCGAAGCCGCCCGCACGTCCTATCTGAGCATCTGGAACCAGGCGCTCGAGCTCAGCGGCGAAGACGCCGCCACCGTCCGCGACTTCATGGCCCACGGCATGTTGCTCACGGTAGTTGCCGCCCTCAACATCCCCGAGATCTACGCCGAACCGCTGCTCGGCAACAGCCCCACCCTCAAAAGCGCCCAGGAGTCCTGATGTTCGCCGCCATCGCCCGCCTCGCCAACACCCGCCCCCGCCGCGTGCTCGTCTTTGTCGTCATCGCGTTCGCACTGTTCGGAGCCCTCGGGGCGCCCGTTTCCGGCTTGCTGACCAATGGCAACGACTCGTTCCTCGATCCGAATTCGACGAGCATCCAGGCCACCGACCGGATCGAGGACGCCACCGGCCAGGATGCCGTGCCCAGCGTCATTGCGATCATGAAGATCGATGACACCGCCGCAATCTCCGAAGCGACGAACACTCTCAAGGCCGACAAGGACGTGGCTCAGGTTGTCGGCGGACCAACGATGGGCAAGGACTTCGTCTCCAAGAACGGCACCAAGACGTATGTCGCCGCGTTCTACCGTTCCAGCGCCAGCGTGGAGAAGACGACAATCCGTCTCAGCGATAAGCTTGACGAGATCAAAGGTGTCACGGTCGGCGGCATCGGACCGGCCTTCAAGCAAGTCGGCGAACAAGTCGAGAAGGATCTCATCAAGGCCGAACTGATCGCGTTCCCACTTCTCTTTGTCGTCGCCCTATGGGTTTTCAGATCCGCCATTTCGGCTCTGCTCCCGTTGCTCGTCGGCGGCCTCACCATCGTGACCACACTGACGCTCCTTCGCGGCATCAACGAAATCCTCGACATTTCGGTCTTCGCCCTGAACCTAGTGACCGGCCTCGGATTGGGTTTGGCGATCGACTATTCGCTCTTCCTGGTTTCCCGATATCGCGAAGAACTCGAACGTAGTGGCCCCGGTCCGGAGGCAATCCGGCGCACGGTGGCGACAGCCGGGCGTACGGTTGCCTATTCGGCGGTCACGGTCGCAAGCGCCGGCGTCGCATTGATGGTGTTCCCCCTCCGCTTCCTCTATTCGATGGGCATCGGCGTCGCGCTCGTCTCGCTGGTATCGGCCGCGGTGGCCCTGATCGTGCTGCCCTCGGTCTTCGCGGTCCTCGGCCACCGAGTCAACTCACTCGCACTCAAGCGGTGGCACGTAGCGCGCCAGGCAGAGGCACGGGCCGAACACACGGGCTTTTGGTACCGCCTTTCCCAATTCGTCATGCACTACCCGGTACGTATTGCGCTCATCGGCACGGCGCTCTTACTCGCCCTTGGCGCACCCTTTCTGGGCATCAAGTTCACCGGCGTCGACGCCACCGTCCTCCCCGACAGCGCCTCAGCCCGCACCGCCGACACGATCCTGCGTTCGGAGTTCACCAACGCGGACAACTCGCCCATCGTCATCTCGGCGGAAGCTCCCGCGTCAGCGAAGAAGGAAGTGGCCGGATTTACGGCGGTCATCGCCGAGCGCAATCACGTCAAGAGCGTTGCTGACCCGGTTTTCGTCGGCCACGACACCTGGCGCATCGACGTCACAACGGAAGGCCGCGGACTTGCCGACAGTTCGACGGCGCTCGTCAAAGACATCCGCAGTCTCTACTCCCCGTTCCCGATCCTGGTCGGTGGTGAATCCGCACAGCACGTCGATCAGCTTTCGTCGATCGGAAGCCGCTTGCCGTTGGCCCTCGCCATCATCGCGGTCGGCACGATCGTCACGCTGTTCCTGATGACAGGTTCGGTTGTCCTGCCCATCAAGGCGCTCGTCATGAACGTGCTCACGGTAAGTGCGACGTTCGGCATCTTGGTGATGATCTTCCAAGACGGACGCCTCCAGGGTTTCCTCGGCTACACGAGTCAGGGGGCGCTCGAATCGACTCAACCCGTGTTCTTGTTTGCGGTCGCCTTCGGTCTGTCCACCGACTACGCGGTCTTCCTTCTGACCCGAATCAAGGAGGCCCGCGATGCCGGCGCGAGCGATAAGGAAGCCGTGGCGCTCGGCATTCAGCGAACCGGGCGCATCGTGACCGCAGCCGCCTTGCTCTTCGCGATCGCGATCGGCACGTTCGCCACCTCGGAGATCATCTTCATCAAGGAACTGGGAATCGGTACGGCGACGGCCGTGCTGATCGATGCAACGATCGTGCGTGCGTTGCTGGTGCCCTCACTCATGGCGCTGCTCGGCCACCGCAACTGGTGGGCACCCGATCGCCTGCGCATAATTCACCGGCGCATCGGCCTGAGCGAGGGCTGACGAAAGAATCGCAGTTGGGTTGGCTGTGTGCCCACAACTGCGATTCTTCGTCCCAACTGAGCCTTAGAGCAGGCCCTTGTCCTGGAGCCACTGCTTGGCCAACTCGGCCGGGGCAACCTTGTCCTTGCCCTGGTTCTTGCTGTTGAGGTCAAGCAGGTCAGCGGTCGTCAACAGGCCGGAGACCTTGTTGAGGATGCCGGTGACCTTGGCGCTGGCCTTCTTTTTGTTGATGAGCGGCACGACGTTCTGCGCAGCAATCAGGTACTTCGGATCCTTGAGAGTCACGAGCTTGTTCTCGAGGATTGAGGGCGTCGTCGAATAGATGTCGGCAACCTGGACCTTGTCGTCGAGCAATGCCTTGAGGGTGGCCGGACCGCCGCCGTCACTGATCGGGACGAACTTGATCCCCGTGATGCCGTAGACCTTTTCGAGGCCAGGGATGCCGTAGGTGCGTTCCTTGAACTCGGGGTTCGCGGCAAGTGACAAGCCGGAGACGCCCTTGAGATCGGCAATCGTTTCGAGGTTGTTCTTCTTGGCGAAGGCCGCGGTCACATTGAGCGAGTCCTTGTCCTCGGCCTTGGATGCTTCGAGGACTTCGAGGCCTGCCGGCACTTTGGCGTCCAACGCCTTTTCGACATCTTCATCGTCGGTCGCAGTCGCGGCTTTGTCGAAGTAGGTCAACAGGTTGCCGGTGTATTCGGGCAGGAGGTCGATCTCTCCGCCCTTGATGGCCGGTATGTAGGCCTCGCGGGCTCCGATGTTGAGCTTTTTCTTGACCTTGACGCCCTTGGCCGCGAGGGCCTGCGCGTAGATCTCGGCCACGATCTCGTTCTCAGGGAACGCCGCGGAGCCCACCGTGATGGTGTCCGAAGCAGACTTGGTGCTGTCTTTGGTCGGGTCGCCACCGCAAGCGGTCATGGTCAGACCCACGGCCGACGCGACGACGATGGCACTGAGCTTCTCGATTTTCATGAAGGTTTACTCCTGGTGAGGTGGTGGTTAGGACCGTGTTGCCGAATCAATTGACGCGCGTTCCCCGACCGCGAACATCTGGAGCAGTGCGAAAACTCCATCTAACACGAGAGCGATGACAATGATAAGCACCGAACCCGCGGCCATTCGCGGATAGTCGTGAACTGCCAAACCGTCGATCAGATAGCGACCGAGGCCACCCAGGCTGACGAAAGCCGCAACGGTTGCCGTCGCGACGACCTGAAGCGTCGCCGACCGGATGCCGCCGACGATCAGCGGCAACGCCAACGGGACCTCGACCTTGGCAAGAATCTGCCTCTCGGTCATGCCAATTGCCCGGGCCGCATCGATCGTCTTGCGATCTACGGATTCGAGACCCGAATAGGCGCCGGCCAGCAGGGGTGGAATGGCGAGAATCACCAGGGCGACGATCGGAGCCGTCAGGCCGATGCCCGTGAACGCCACAATCCAGGTCAGTACGCCGAGGGTCGGCAGGGCACGCATTGCCCCGGTGACGGCAACTGCTCCACCACGGAACCTGCCCGTGTGCCCGATCCACAAGCCCATCGGGATGGCGACCGCCGAGGCGATCACCACGGTCTCCGCCGTGTAGCCGAGATGCTGAACGACCAAATGCGGGACACCGTAGTAGCCACGCCAATGGGAGGAGTCCTGGAACCAGTCGACCGTTTCACTGAAGACGCTCATGCGTCACTCCTTGCCCGGGCAAGGGAGGCCCACGGCATCAGCCGTTTGGCACCGACGACCAAGAGGGCATCGAACACGAAGGCGACGATCACGGTAAAGACAACGCCTACGACGATTTCGGTAGTGAACCCTCGCAGATAACCATCGGTGAACAGCGAACCGAGGTTGCTCACTCCGGTGAGGGCACCGACGCTGACGAGGCTGACCGTGCTGACCGAGACCACACGCAGGCCGGCAAGAAGCACCGGACCGGCCAACGGGAACTGCACCCTCAAGAAAAGTTTGGCGGACGAATAGCCCGTCGCCCTTGCCGCGTCGAGGACCTCGGGCGAGACCGCGAGGAACGCGTCGGAAGCCGTGCGCACCATGATTGCCGCGGCATAGAGCGTCAACGCGATGACAAGGTTGATCGGGCTGAGGATCTTGGTCCCGATGAAGGTTGGCAGGAGCACGAGCAAGGGAAGCGAGGGGATCGTATAGACCACGCTGCCCGCGCTGAGGATGGTTCCGCGAAGTCGGCGATGCCGGCTGGCATACCAACCGATCGGCAAGGCGATCACGAATCCGGCGACGATGGGAATGGCGCTCAACCACATGTGCTTGAGTGTCAGGCTCCAGACATAGGAGAAGTTGTCGAGGAGCCAACTCATTCGGCAAGAACTCCTGTGGCCTTACCGCTTTCGTCGACGACGATGTTGTGGCCGTCACGATTTTCAATCCGCAAGGTGCGCTTGCCCTTGTCGAGACCGACGAAGCTGCGTACGAAATCGTTCGCGGGTGCGGCGAGGATTTCGGTCGGCGAACCGACCTGGGCGATCTTGCCGCCTGTTTGCAGAATGACGACCTGGTCACCGAGCAGGAACGCCTCGTCGACGTCATGGGTGACGAACACAATTGTCTTGCCGAGTTCGCGCTGCAGGCGGAGCAACTCCTGCTGGAGCTCATCGCGAACGATCGGGTCGACGGCACCGAAGGGCTCGTCCATCAACAGGATGTTGGGGTCTGCCACGAGTCCCCGTGCGACGCCGACGCGCTGTTGCTGGCCACCCGAAAGCTGACTCGGATATTTCGAAGATAGCGAGGGGTCGAGCCCCACCTTGGCGAGTGTCTCGACTGAGCGGGCGTACGCCTCGCTCTTGGGGATCCCGTTGAGGAGCAGCACCGTTGCAACGTTGTCGATGACCTTGCGGTGTGGCAGGAGCCCGGCGTGCTGCATCACGTAGCCGATGCTGCGACGCAATCGAACGGGATTGCGCGTCGCAATGTCGGTACCGTCGATTTCGACCTGACCACGAGTCGGATCGACCATGCGGTTGACCATCCGCAGCAGCGTCGTCTTGCCACAGCCGGATGAACCCACGAGCACAGTGGTCGACCTCGACGGCAATTGGAGACTGAAATCCTCGACGGCAAGCGTCCCATCCGCAAACTTTTTGCCGATGGACTTGTACTCGATCATGAGACTCCTAGCGCCTGAGCGTGCGGACTGACGACAGTCTCTACTGTCGTGACGGAGTCCGCAACGGGAAGTCCTGCCTCCCGCCAGGCGTAGATGCCACCTACGACGTCACTCGCGAGTATGTCGAGCGACTTCAGGGATGCCGCCGCCAGTGATGAGGTGTACCCCTCGGTGCAGACCACAATCCACTCTTGACCAAGAACTGCCTGCGGCAGACTCGCACCGGAACGCGGATGCAGTCTCCACTCGAGGTGATTGCGCTCGACGATGATGGCGCCGGGAATCTCCCCGTCGTTGCGCCGCTGCCACTCCGGACGTATGTCGACCAGTAATGACCCGCGGGCGACGGCGTCATACGCCTCGTGCGGGGTCAGACGCTCCAAGCCCACCCGGGCCTCTTCAAGCAGGCTGTCCACAGAGTCGAAAAGTGCAGTCACAGAGCTCCACCTCGGGGCGGGGCCGGCTCCTCGGGGTCATCGGTCCAGACCGAGGCCAACTGGATGAGACTGTCCGCTTCGGTGTCGTAGTAGTTCATGAGGTGCAGAGGAGGCGAGTATGCGTGAACGCTCACCGCTGTCTGCTCGTCTATGTTTCGCACATCGTGGACATAGGTCTCGCCGAAGGCGACCGTGTCGCCGGCTCGTCTTGTGTTCTCGCGAAGGCCGCCGGGCGACCAGACGGCTTCACTCAACTTGCCCGAGACCACGGTGCAGGCGCCGGCCGATCCGCCGTGGTCGTGAAGTTGGGTGCCCTGATCCTTCGTCCAACTGATAAGCCAAATGTCTACTTGGTCGTCGACACAGCCCTGACCAACACAGTCCATCCGCACGTGCCAACGCTGCTCGGCATCCGCGTGAATTTCGTACTCGCCATTACGGACACGTTCGGCCACCCTCCGGGTCACTTCGATCAACTGGGCGCGCGTGAGCGGCGCCGCATTGATCACTTCAAGAGCTGTTGACATGCTCCATGTGTACCGATTCAGGCCATGACACGGGGCCGCGCTCAATCTGTGGACCCGGTGAACCAATCGGCGGAAATTGCGCTACGGCATCCCCTCCAAGTGGGTGGGGGTTGCTTTGTTGATGCGATCGGTCGTGCGTTACGATTGCGGTCGCGGTTCGCCGCTCAAAACAAATCAATATCCTGGCCCCGTAGCGCAGTTGGTTAGCGCGCCGCCC
>JBDSQP010000139.1:0-2154 GCA_039929755.1 Aeromicrobium sp.
AGGACCGCTACCCGCATCAGCTCTCTGGCGGCATGCGCAAGCGTGTCGCGATGGCGCAGACCCTTATCACCGAGCCGTCTCTGCTGATGCTTGACGAGCCGTTCGCCGCCCTCGACGTGCAAACACGCGAGCTCATGCAGGACGAACTCCTCACCCTCTGGTCAGGCACAGGCGCAGCAGTCGTCTTCGTCACACACGACCTGACCGAGGCGATCAGCCTTGCCGACCGAGTCGTCGTCATGACTGCCGGACCGGCAACGGTCAAGGACATTGTCCCGATCGACCTTCCCCGTCCCCGCAAAGTCGAGGACATACGCCTTACCCCCGAATTTACCGAGTTGTACCGGCGTGTCTGGAACAGCCTCCGCGAAGAAGTAGAGATCACCCGAGCAAGAGGAGCCTCCAATGTCGCTTGACGCCATCCAGACGCGATCGTCGGAAAGGTCGACGCACGCCTTCGCGTTCCTGCGCGGCCTGTCCGATCACCCCCGCCTGCTCGTCCACGCCGTTCGGGTCGCGCTGATCGTCGCGTGGCTCGGATCGTGGGAGATCGCCGCCCGCACGTTCATGGACCCGTTCTACTACTCGATGCCCACCAATATCTGGGACAAGCTCGTCATCTGGTTCACCGATGGGACCTCCCAGGGCTCGATCTGGTCCAACATCGCCATCACGATGGAAGAGGCGGTGCTCGGCTTCCTGATCGGAACCCTCGCCGGCGTCGTCTTCGGCGTATTGCTCGGCCGCAGTCATTTCCTTGCCGATGTGTTGGCCCCGTTCATCAAGGGCGCCAACGCCATTCCGCGAATCGTGCTGGCATCGCTCTTCGTCATCTGGTTCGGACTCGGTATGTCTTCGAAGGTGGCAACGGCATTCGTCCTTGTCTTCTTCGCGGTGTTCTTCAACGCCTTCCAGGGCGCTCGTGAAGTCGACAAGGTTCTCGTGGACAACTCCCGGATCCTCGGTGCAAGCCGTTGGGACCAGATGAAGACCATCATCCTTCCGAGTGCAACGTCGTGGATCCTCGCGAGCATGCACGTTGCCTTCGGATTCGCTCTCATCGGCGCGATCGTCGGAGAGTTCACCGGTGCAGACAAGGGCCTGGGCATCCTGATCGCCCATTCCCAGGGCAACTTCGACGCCGCCGGAATCTATGCCGGCATGTTGGTCGTCACCGTTCTTGCCCTCGTCGCCGAATGGCTCATCACGCAACTCGAGAAGCGCCTGACCGTGTGGCGGCCACCGAGCGGTTCTCAGGCCGCCGGCATCTGAATCAGCACCACCCGCCTACCCGACAAAACAGACCCAACAACTCAGGAGATACCCATGTCCACAACATCCAGGAAGATCACCGTTGCGGCCGTAGCGCTGCTCGCGGCCTCATCGCTCACCGCCTGCGGGCGCAGTTCGGGCGGCAGGGCGGGAGACGCCTCGGCCGAGACACCAAAGATCAAGATCATGGTGGGAGGCATCGACAAGGTCATCTACATGCCGGCGATGCTCACTCAGCAACTCGGCTACTTCAAGGACGCCGGCGTTGACGTCAAACTGCTCACGGAACCTTCCGGAGCTACGGCCGAAAACGTGCTGCTGTCGGGTCAGGTACAGGGTGTTGTCGGTTTCTACGACCACACGATCACCCTGCAGGCTCAGGGCAAATGCCTCACCAGCGTCGTTCAGCTCGCCAAGGTCCCCGGTGAGGCCGAGGTCGTCTCCACCAAAGCCGCCAAGTCACTGACCGGAGCCCAGGACTTTGCCGGCAAAAAGCTCGGCGTCACCTCACCCGGCTCGTCGACCGACTACCTGACGCAGTACCTCGCCGCCAAGAACAACCTCAAGACGAAGGACTACACGACTGTCACCGCCGGCGCAGGTTCCTCGTTCATCGCCTCGCTGACCAACGGCGGCATCGATGCCGGCATGACGACTGATCCGACGATCGCCAACGTGGTCGACAAGGGCGTCGGCAAGGTCCTGATCGACATGCGCACCGAAGAGGGCACGCGCAAGGCCCTCGGTGGGTTGTACCCGGCCGCGTCGATGTACATGGACTGCAACTACGTCAAGGAGAACCCGAAGACGGTCCAAAAAGTCGTCGGAGCGTTCACCAAGACGATGGCGTGGATCCACACGCATGACGCAGGGCAGATCGCG
>JBDSQP010000140.1:0-2554 GCA_039929755.1 Aeromicrobium sp.
GGTGCCAGCAGTCGATCGAGGGGTCCGCCTGGCGTGACGAATCGGTAGAGCGGGCCATCCTCGGCGAGTACGCGATCGACCGGCCCATTGGGCTCAAGGACGCGATAGAGCGGACCGTCTTCGGCGAGCACGCGATCGAGGGGTCCGCCGGCTTCAAGAAGGCGCACAATCGGGCCATTTTCTGCGGCCATACGGTCAACAAGGCCGTCCCGGGCAAGGGCTCGCCCGATCGGTCGATCCTCAGCGGTGATGTCGGCGAGCGTACTCGCGAGGCCCAGAGGTCCGCGATCGTCGGCGAGCAACTTTGCGGTTTGCTCAAGGAGTCCGTCTTCACCGATCAACAGAGCGATGCGCGCCGCGTAACCACCCTCACGAAGAAGCGGGCCCTTGGGCGAGGCGAGGGTGCCGAGTGCAAGCGTCGTCTGCGTTGCGGCGACGGTAATGCGAATCGGCAAAAACACTAAGCCCTTGATATCCATGGGCCGAGCCTAGACCGTGACACTGGTCGTGTCACATAGACCCTTGACGCCTTTGCCTAGGATGATTTATATTCAACGCATGTTGAATATAAATGCCATCGAGGTTAAAGACCTCGTCGTCGTACGCGGGAAGAACCTCGTTCTGCCCGGCCTCTCCACCAACATCGCAACCGGTTCCGTCACCGGCCTACTCGGCCCCAGCGGTTGCGGTAAAACAACCCTCATCCGCGCGATCGTCGGGATCCAGGTCATCAAGTCCGGCACCATCACAGTCCTCGGCGGGCCCGCCGGCACCGCCGAAACCCGCGATCGTGTTGGCTACGTGACGCAAGCCAGCTCGGTCTATCCCGACCTCACCGTCAGCCAGAACCTCGCCTACTTCGCCGCCCTCGCCGGCAGCTCCCCCACCGCAGTCGCCGAGGCACTGACCAATGTCGGCCTCACATCCAGCGCCGATACGCTCGCAGGCAACCTGTCCGGCGGTCAACTCACGCGCGTGTCCCTGGCCGCATCGCTGTTGGCCGACCCCGAGGTCTATCTGCTCGACGAGCCAACCGTCGGCCTCGACCCCATACTGCGTCGAGACCTCTGGCAGATGTTCGGCGGACTCTCCAGCCAAGGCAAGACCTTGCTCGTGACGAGCCATGTCATGGACGAAGCCGCACGCTGCGAGCGAGTCCTGCTGATGCGCGAAGGCAAACTCGTCGCCGACGCAACCCCCGACGACCTTCGCGCCCAAACAGGGGAAGACGACCTCGAGCAGGCCTTCCTCGTCCTCGCAGAAAGGCAAGCGGCATGACCCGCACCCTCGCGACCGCTCGACGTGTCCTCGAACAACTGAGCCATGACAAGCGCAGCATCGCCCTCATCATCGTGATGCCATCGCTATTGCTGTTGCTCTTCAAGTACGTCTTCGACGGCAGCCCGATGGTGTTCAACCGGATCGGACCGCAGATGCTGGGGCTCTTCCCCTTCATCATCATGTTCCTGATCACCTCGGTGACCATGGTTCGCGAACGCACTTCGGGCACGCTCGAGCGATTGCTCACGACGCCGCTCAAGCGCGGGGAACTCATCCTCGGTTATGGCATCGCGTTCGGAGTGGCGGCTCTCGTTCAGGCGTTGGTCAGCTCTGCCGTGGCGATCTGGGTCCTCAACCTCGACGTCCAGACCCCCTGGGTCGTCGTCCTTTTCGCAGTCGTCGATGCAGTACTCGGCACCGCGCTGGGCCTGCTCATGTCTGCCTTCGCCGTGACAGAGTTCCAGGCCGTGCAGTTCATGCCGCTGGTGGTCGTACCGCAGATCTTGTTGTGTGGGTTGATCGCTCCGCGCGACACGATGTCGGGGTTCCTGCACGCCCTTTCGAACGTCATGCCGCTCAGCTACGTGGCAGACGCTTTCACTTCGGCGCGTACGACCTCCGGGCTCAACGGCGACATGGGAGTCGACCTCACCATCCTCGTGGCCAGCTGTACCGCGGCCCTGGCCCTGGCGTCTCTGACCTTGCGGCGACGCACGCCATGAGTGTGGCTGCGCCGGGTCGCGGGCCTGGGCGACCGGCCGGCACTCCAGCCGACACGCGCGAACGGATCATCGAGGTCGCCCGACAACACCTCGCTGCCAAGGGATTCGCCGGAGCTTCGATGCGCGGGATCGCCCGCGAGGCCGGTGTCGACCCGAGCCTGATCAGTCATTATTTCGGCGACAAGTCCGGACTGCTGGTGGCCACGATGCAGTTGCCGTTCAACCCGCTCGAGACTATTGCACCGGTCCTTTCGAGCGACATCGAAGGGCTTGGCGTCCGGCTGGTCACCACATTTCTCGGGGCCTGGGATCCGCACCGGGATGTCTTCAGCGCGCTGTTGCGGTCAATCTTCGGCAGTGGCGATCCATCGACAATGCCGGCCGTTCAGGTTGCCCAGAACGTCATCATCAGCGGGCTGCGCGACAAGATGACGGGCGACGAGACCCATATTCGCGCCACCCTCGCGGCCTCACAGATCATCGGCATGGCCACGCTTCGCTATGTCGCGCGCCTCGAACCGGTTGCCAGTGCCCCGGCCGAGAAAATCGCG
>JBDSQP010000141.1:0-4887 GCA_039929755.1 Aeromicrobium sp.
GGAAGTCGCAACCGCAATCGCAACCGCAATCGCAACCGCAACCGCAATGACCGTCAAGGCGGAGGTGGCCGCGGCCCCGAGGCCGAGCCGATCATCGGCGAAGACGACGTCCTGATCCCGGCTGCGGGAATCCTCGACATCCTCGACAACTACGCGTTCGTCCGAACCACCGGCTACCTTCCGGGCGAAAACGACGTCTACGTCTCCCTCTCCATGGTCCGCAAATGGGGCCTCCGCAAGGGTGACGCCGTAGTCGGCCAGGTTCGCCAGGCACACGAGGGTGAGCGCAAGGAAAAGTTCAACCCGATGGTCCGCATCGATTCGGTCAATGGCATGACGATCGAAGAGGCCAACAAGCGCATCCAGTTCTCCAAGCTGACACCGCTCTATCCATCTGAGCGTCTGCGCCTCGAAACCGACGGCAGTGATCTGACCACCCGAATCATCGACATCGTCGCCCCGATCGGCAAGGGCCAGCGCGGCCTCATCGTCTCGCCACCCAAGGCGGGCAAGACGATGGTTCTGCAGTCGATCGCCAACGCGATCACGACCAACAACCCCGAGTGCCACCTCATGGTTGTCCTGGTCGATGAGCGTCCCGAAGAAGTCACCGACATGCAGCGCACGGTTAAGGGTGAGGTCATCGCCTCGACCTTCGACCGTCCAGCTGATGACCATACGACCGTCGCGGAACTCGCGATCGAGCGCGCCAAGCGACTCGTCGAGCTCGGCCACGACGTCGTCGTGCTCCTGGACTCGATCACCCGTCTGGGTCGCGCCTACAACCTCGCTGCTCCGGCCAGTGGACGCATCATGTCCGGTGGTGTCGACTCCTCGGCTCTCTATCCGCCAAAGAAGTTCTTCGGTGCTGCCCGCAATATCGAGGACGGCGGATCGCTGACGATTCTCGCCACCGCGCTGATCGAGACCGGTTCGCGTATGGATGAGGTCATCTTCGAAGAGTTCAAGGGCACCGGCAACATGGAGCTCCGCCTGCGCCGTGAGTTCGCCGACAAGCGCATTTTCCCGGCTATCGACGTCGACGCTTCGGGCACACGTCGTGAAGAACTCCTCATGGCCAAGGACGAACTTGCCGTGGTCTGGAAGCTCCGCCGCGTCCTGTCGGGCCTTGACGGCCAGGCGGGCCTCGAGTTGATGATCAACAAGCTCAAGTCGACCAAGAGCAACATCGAGTTCCTCATGCAGATCAACAAGACGATGCTGCAGCAATCTGACAACGACTAGTCAATTTGGCGGCTAGTCAATTTCGAAGCTGCGTCGGTTGCCGGCTGGTTGGATCCTCAGGGGTCTCGACGGCCGCTTTCGAGAGGCTCGTTGTTGGCGGGCTCTACCGGTCGCACGGAAGCCCATCGTGCGTGACTTGGTCCTCCACTTTAGGATTGACCCCATGACCTCGGTGTATGAATTCTCCGCAACGACCAATTCAGGTGTCGAGCAGGCGCTTGTCGACTACAAGGGCAAAGTTCTGTTGGTCGTGAACACCGCTTCGCAATGCGGGTTCACGGGCCAGTACAAGGGCCTCGAAAAGTTGTACAAGACCTACGTCGACCGCGGTCTCGTTGTCCTCGGTTTCCCTTGCGACCAGTTCGGTGGCCAGGAACCCGGCGATGACGAAGAGATCGCCGACTTCTGCGAGCTCAACTTCGGCGTTACGTTTCCGCTGTATTCCAAGGTCGACGTCAACGGCAAGAACGCGCATCCGCTCTACCGTTGGATGCGTTCTGAGCGGACGGGGACGCTCGGCACCAAGATCCGCTGGAACTTCACCAAATTCCTGATCGATTCCGAGGGCAACGTCGTCAAGCGCTATGGCTCGACGACCAGGCCCGAAGACATCGCCGCCGACATAGAAGCGCTGCTGCCGGAATAGCCCCATCCCGATTGGCGTTACACCAACGTCTGATGGCAGACTTATCCCTTGGCTCTGGTTCACGTACGCCCACCGGCATACGACCCAGCGGCCGTTATGAGAGGAAATCATGAAGCGCGATATTCATCCCGAATACGTTGACACCCAGGTCACCTGTACCTGCGGCAACACATTCACCACTCGCAGCACGGCGACGTCCGGCATCATCAAGTCCGACGTTTGCTCCGCCTGCCACCCGTTCTACACCGGCAAGCAGAAGATTCTCGACACCGGCGGCCGCGTCGCCCGCTTCGAGAAGCGCTACGCCAAGAAATAGCAACGTTTCGGCGCCGGCCCCGACGGACTCATTCGTCCGGGGTCGGCGCCGTTCTCATGCCACGAGTGATCACGCCGAGGAGGAATGATGTTTGAAGCCGTCGAAACACTGGTGAACGAACACGCCGAACTCGAGCGCAAGATGTCCGACCCCTCGATCCACGCCGATGCGCGCCTCGCCAAGAAACTCGGTCAGCGATATGCCGAAGTGACTGCGATCGTGAAGACCTACCGCGAATGGCAACAGGTCGGCGACGACCTGGGCGCCGCACGTGAATTCGCCTCCGAGGACGCGTCTTTCGCCGCCGAGGTCGAAGTGCTCGAACCCAAGCTCCATGAACTGGCCGAGCGTCTGCAACGGCTTCTCGTTCCCCGCGACCCCACGGACTCCAAGGACGCGATCTTTGAGATCAAGGGGGGCGAAGGCGGCGAAGAGTCGGCGTTGTTCGCCGGCGACCTACTGCGTATGTATTTGCGCTACGCAGAACAGCGCGGGTGGAAGACCGAAATCCTGGATTCGACCGAATCCAACCTCGGCGGCTACAAATCCGTGACGATGGCGGTCAAGGCCAAAGGCACGCCCGAACCCGGCGAAGCCCCGTTCGCCATGCTCAAGTTCGAGGGCGGCGTCCACCGCGTTCAGCGTGTGCCGGTAACTGAGTCGCAGGGAAGAATCCACACCTCGGCGGCGGGCGTTCTCGTCATGCCCGAAGCCGAAGACATCGACGTCGAGCTCCACGACGCCGATCTGCGCATCGACGTCTACCGCTCGTCGGGGCCAGGCGGTCAGAGCGTCAACACGACCGACTCTGCCGTACGCATCACGCACGTTCCGACCGGCATCGTTGCCAGTTGTCAGAACGAGAAGAGCCAACTGCAGAACAAGGAAGCCGCGATGCGAATCCTGCGTTCGCGCCTGCTCGATGCGGCCCAGGCCGCCGCGGACGCCGAGGCCTCCGATGCGCGCAAGTCGCAGATACGGACGGTTGACCGCTCCGAGCGCATTCGTACCTACAACTTTCCCGAGAACCGCATCTCGGACCATCGCACGGGCTTCAAGGCTTACAACCTCGATCAGGTCATGAATGGCGCGCTCGATGACGTGATCAAGTCACTGATCGATGCCGATCTCGCCGATCGTCTCGCCTCGGTGGAGGCCGGCAGTTGAGTGTGGAAGCCCTGTTGGCCACTGCCACGAAACGGCTGACTGGCGCGGGCGTCGCGTCACCACGCAACGATGCCGAACTCCTGCTCAGCCACGTCACGGGTGTGCCTCGGGCGGTTCTGATCCGGTCTGCGAGCCCAAACGAGTTCCAGTACGCGGCCTACAAAGCGCTCATCGAACGTCGTGCCAATCGCGAACCCTTGCAGCATCTCACCGGGACGGCCACATTCAGGTATGTGGATCTCGATGTCGGTCCTGGGGTTTTCATCCCGCGGCCGGAGACCGAACTCCTGGCAGGTTGGGCGATCGAGCGGGCCAAGACCCTGGAGTCGCCGGTTGTCGTCGACCTTTGCACCGGTTCGGGAGCCATCGCGTTGTCGCTCGTCGATGAAGTTCCCGGTGCACGGGTCCACGCCGTCGAGCTCGACGAACAGGCGTTTGAGTGGGCTCATCGGAATTTGGCGGGCACTGGTGCCGATCTGCGCCAGGGTGACATGGCCGAGGCATTCCTTGACCTAGACGGGACCGTCGACATCGTCGTCAGCAACCCGCCCTACATACCGCTGGATGCGTGGGAAAGCGTCGAGGCCGAGGTCCGTGATCACGATCCTTCATTGGCGCTGTGGTCCGGAGATGACGGTCTTGACGCAATGCGGATCCTCGAGTCGGCCGCCTATCGGCTACTCAAGCCCGGGGGAGTCGTTGGTGCCGAACACGCCGATGCCCAGGGCGAGTCTGCACCGGCGGTGTTCACCGAGGCCGGTCGATGGAGTGCGGTTCGGGACAATGTGGACTACGCCGGTCGTCCTCGCTTCGTGACGGCACGTCGTGCCTAGGGGAATGTGCACCTAGACCCAGGTGTTGAGCAAGCCTTCGACGACGAACGATGCCAATGTCTCGGGGGTCCACGGATCGTCCTTGACGTTTTCTGTCAACAACACGCGTGCACCGGACTCGGCGACACTGACCAGGATCTCGGCAATGGCGGCCGACTCCCGTTCAATGTGAGCCGATTCCCGTGTCGACAGAAACTGGGCCACCATTTGCTTGATCTGGCCGGCGATGACTTCGCGCGCCCGGCGGATTCGATTGGCGAGGGAGTCGGGGATGCCGCGCTGGGTTTCGAAGACGAGGCGCCACGAGTCGGGGGTGTCGAGTGCTGCGGAGAAGAATGCGGTGTAAGAGGCTTCAAGGAGCAGGGGCAGGTTGGTGAAATCAAGCTCTTTGGGCAGGGCTGCCTCGACGCCGTCGAGAAGCCGTTGCTCCTCGCGTTTGAGCAGGCTTCGCAACACATCGTCCTTGTTGTCGAAGCACTCGTAGACAACCGGCTTCGTGACACCGGCAGCGAGCGCTATCGCACTCATCGTCGTACCGGGATAGCCGTGTGCCAGCAGGACCTCGAGCGCAGCGTCGAGCACCATGGGTCTCCTGCGCTCTGGCCCGAGGTGGGCGGCCCGCGAAGATCCGACGTTCCTTGGCGAGGCTGTTGACGACGACACATTCCTACTCTACGGTA
>JBDSQP010000142.1:0-2317 GCA_039929755.1 Aeromicrobium sp.
CGAACACGATGAGGACGTGCTTGCCTTCGTACATCCATTCCTGGCCAATAGCCGAGCCGGTGTAGGGGGCAAGGTACTTGAATCCGGCCGAGTCGGAAGCCGGAGCGGCAACGATGGTCGTGTATTCGAGAGCGCCGGACTCTTCGAGGGCGCCACGCACGGCGGCGATGGTCGAACCCTTCTGGCCGATCGCGACGTAGATGCAGCGGACCTGCTTGTCGGGATCGCCCGATTCCCAGAAAGCCTTCTGGTTGATGATCGTGTCGATCGCGATTGCGGTCTTGCCGGTCTGGCGGTCACCGATGATGAGCTGGCGTTGGCCTCGGCCGATGGGAGTCAACGAGTCGATCGCCTTGAGCCCGGTCATCAGCGGTTCGTGAACGCTCTTTCGCTCCATGACGTTGGGAGCCTGAAGCTCGAGCGCGCGACGCTTGGTCGTCTTGACCTCGCCGAGACCATCGATCGGTGTGCCGAGCGGGTCAACGACACGACCAAGGTAGGCATCGCCCACGGGGACCGAGAGGACCTCGCCTGTACGACGTACCTTCTGGCCCTCTTCGATGCCGGCGAAGTCACCAAGGATGACGACACCGATTTCGCGGACGTCGAGGTTCAGCGCAAGCCCGAGCGTTCCGTCTTCGAATTCGAGCAACTCATTGGCCATGGCCGATGGGAGTCCCTCGACGCGCGCGATGCCGTCGCCGGCTTCAGCGACAACGCCGACTTCCTCGGTCTTGCTCGCTTCGGGCTTGTAGTCGGCCACGAACTGCTGCAATGCGTCACGGATCTCGTCCGGACGGATGGTGAGCTCCGCCATGTGTGTGCCTGCCTTCTTTTCGTAAGTTATGTGGTCTGGGTTCAGCCTGCGATGAGCCGGCGGGCGTCTTCGAGGCGGCTGGAAACGGTGCCATCGATAACATCGCCGCCAACGGAGACCTTGATGCCTCCGACGACGTCGGGATCGATGATGGTGTTGAGGTGCAGATCGCGGCCATAGCGCTTGCCAAGGGCAGCCGCGATGCGCTGCAACTCGGAGTCGCTCAATTCGTAGGCCGAACGGACCTCGGCGAGAAGCCGGGAGCGCCGAGCGGCAACCTCGTCGGCGAAGATGCCGAGCACCTTGTCGAACGAACCCGTACGCGCGGCCGTTGCCTGGCGGATGAGTGCGACCGTCGGCGCGGAGACCTTGCCAGTGAATATCTCATCGACCAAGGAAGCCTTGGCCGCAGGAACGATCAACCGATCACTGAGGGTCTGACGAAGTTCGCGGTCGGCATCGATGATCCGACCGGCGTCGAAAAGCTCGGACTCCATCTTGTCGAGCTGTCCGGCTTTGTCTGCAGCAGCTACGTGAGCCGCAACTCCGGCAACCTCGAGGCCGTCAGTCAAATCACGTCCGGCCGACCAGCGTCCCCGGACTGCCTTGTCGAGAATCGCCAGTGTCGGGGCGCTGACCTTGCCGGCCAACACTGCCGCCACTATTCCGGCCCGAGCTTCCGGCTCGGTGCCCGGATCTGTCAGAACACGACGGATCGGCGCGGTCTTGTCGAGCAACGCCGTGACCGAGAACAACTCGTCGCCGACCAGGTCGAGTTCGCCCTCGCTGCCGTCTACGGCGGCGAGGACCTCATCGAGTGTTTCTGCAGATACTCCGCGCATCAGTTGGACGAATCCTCGAGCTCGCTGATGAATCGCTCAACGGTGCGCTTCTGAAGAGCATCGTCACCGAGAGACTCACCGACGATGCGGCCTGCAAGCTGAGTCGCGATCGATCCCACTTCACCCTTGAGCTGAGCAAGTGCCTGCGCACGCTCAGCTTCAATCTGCGTGTGTGCATGGGCTGTGATGCGATCGGCTTCGCTCTGAGCCTGGGCACGCATCTCATCAATGATCCGCGTCCCCTGCTCCTTGGCCTCTTCGCGGATGCGGGTTGCCTCGTGGCGCGCGTCGGCAATCTGCGCGTGGAACTCAGCACCTTCAGCCTCGGCGTCTGCCTTGGCCTTTTGGGCCTCGTCGAATTGCCGGCGAATGTTCTCCTGGCGGTCGGTCAACCCCTTGTTTACGGCGGGGATGACGTACTTGGCCAGGATGAACATCACAATCGCGAACGCAAGGATCTCGAAGAGAATCGTGCCGTTCGGGACGAGGAAGTTGGACTCGGCCGAGGTTGTATCGGGGTTCACTGGTGTTCCCGTCTGCTCTGAGGTTTTGCTCTCGTCACTTGCCGAGAACGAAGACGAACAGCGCCATGAAGGCGAGGTTGATGAAGTAGGCCGCTTCGGCCAGACCGACGGTCAGGAAGAAGATCGTCATGAGG
>JBDSQP010000143.1:0-4255 GCA_039929755.1 Aeromicrobium sp.
TGAAAAAGATCCAGCTGGATGCCTTCAGTGCCAACGCTCAGCAATTGGTGCCCAAACTGTTGGCGATCCCGCTCGATACCGAGTACTACCGCCAGGGTCAGGACACGCTTGTCGGTTGGGACTACCAACAGCCTCCTGACTCGTCGTCCGCTGCCTATTTCAACTCCGTGTGGCGCAACACGCTCAAGTACACGTTCCACGATGAGCTGCCCAAGAGCCAGTGGCCCGCTGGAGACGAGCGCTGGTTCAACGTGATGCGCAAGATCCTGGAAGAGCCGGCGAGTCATTGGTGGGACAACGTCAAGACCCCCGGCAAGGCCGAGACCCGTGACGAGATTCTGGCCAAGGCGATGCGCGCCGCTCGCGACGAACTCACCCGAAAGCAGTCGCGAGACCCGGACAATTGGCAGTGGGGCAAGCTCCACAAACTCGCCCTCGTGAACCCGACGCTTGGCGACTCGGGCGTCGGAGTCATCAACGACCTCTTCAATCGCGGCCCGTATGAAGTGGGCGGTGGAGGCGGCCTCGTCGACGCCACCGCATGGGATGCGAGCAAGGGCTATGGCGTCACCGCTGTTCCCTCGATGCGTATGGTCATCGATCTTGCACACCTCGACAAGTCCACGTGGATCCAGCTGACCGGCAACTCCGGCCACGCCTATGACCGCAACTACACGGACCAGACCAAACTGTGGCTCAAGGGCGAGACGATGCCGTGGGCATTCAGCGAGGGCGCGATCGGGAAATCGACAAAGGACACTCTGACGCTAAAACCGTCGACGCGGCAGTGAGGGCGCATCCTCTGCCCCCGACACGCAGAAACCCAGCGCAACACGCCGTGTGACGGTAGTGAAAATTGTGAATTCTGTTCCTTTTGTGACGTGATCGCATTAGGTTTAGCGCCATGCGCGTCTTCCCCACGCCGCTTCGGGGCCTCGTTCTCGGTGCTGGTCTTGCCCTGGTGATGTCATCAGGCGCGCATGCCATCGACGATGGTCAGACCGCAGCCGCAATACAGATCAAACTGGTCACCGAGCGGCAGCAGCTCAACGCCCTGTATGACAAAGTTGCCGCCGCATCGGAACGTCTCAATGGCGCGATCTACCGGGCGGAGCTGGTCAAGGCCGAGGTTGCGCGCAACAAGGCGTCCGTCGCAGCTGCCCGAAAGGGTCTGAATTCCGAGAAGGAATCCGTTGCCGAGCTGACGGTCCAGGATCTTCAGTCCAGCACGGGCATTTCGAAGTTGAGTGCCCTTCTGGACAGTGCGGGCCCTGCGCAACTGCTCGAACGGTCCGCTGCTTATTCGAGTACGCAGGAAGCGATGACGGCTCACATCGATTCGCTCACTGCGAGCACCGTCGTCTTCGACGCAGCAGTTCGCCGGGCTTCCATCGCCGAGGCCAAGCAGCGCAAGGCACTCGCAGATCAGGCCAGAGCCAAAGTTGCGATCGAACATGACATCGCCGCCGCCGAAGCAACTTTCAAGAAGAACGAGGCAGATCGAGCGGTCCTCCTCGCCAAGCTGGCCAAGGCGCAGAAGGTGTCAGTGGCCGCGGTGACGAAGCGCCAGGACGCGATCGACAAGGAACTCGATTCCGAACCCGGAGTCCCGACGAGCGGTACGACGGATCCGGGCCCGACCACCCCCAAGCCGACCACACCAAAACCGGCGACACCCAAGCCGACTATCCCGAAACCGACCACCCCGCCGAAGACCACAAGCCCGCCTCCAGTCGTCAGCGCGCCGCCGGCGTCCTCGAACAAGGTCGAGACGGCGATTGCCTTCGCCAAGGCCCAATTGGGCGACCCCTACAAATGGGGCGGCACCGGACCCAACTCGTGGGACTGCTCCGGTCTGGTCATGAAGGCCTGGGCAGCGGCCGGAGTCAGCCTGCCGCACTACGGAGGTGCGCAATACACATCGACCAGGAAGGTGTCGATGAGTAGCATCCAACGCGGCGATCTCCTGTTCTGGAGCAATGGCGGCGCGGGTTCGATCTATCACGTCGCGATGTATCTCGGTGGCGGTCAAATGATCCATGCACCACGAACAGGCCGGGACGTCGAAATCGTGTCCTTCAACTACTGGATCAAGCCCAATCTGGCGAGCCGTCCGGGCTGACGCCCGCACTCTCGTCGCGGCGCCCTGGTGGTCGATCGGCTACTGCGCAACCTTGGCAAGTGAAGCGTCGACGAGCCATTCGACGGGTGCCCTGTCGTCTGTGTAGACGGTGCCTCCGGTCAATCCCGGATGCAGCCGGTTCGCGGTCTCGAGTCCTGCCGCGGCAAGGTCATCCGGCCAACCTGCAGCCGCCGACTCGAGTCTGGCCGGAGGTCCGGGTTCGGTTGTCCCCAGGAGCACGGAGTTCGTGTCGTCGAACGGGTCGCGCCAGACGTTGTCGCGGCCGAACTTGGTACGCATTGTGGCGCTGAGGACCCGTTCCAACTTGTCGGATCCTTCGGGGTGACCGACGTTGACGATCACGACTCCGCCAGGATTCAGCCGCTCGCGTACGAGGTCGAAGAATTCCTGTGTCGTGAGATAGAACGGAATGTACGGCTGCCGGTATGCGTCGACGAGGATCGCATCGAAGGTGGCGTCGGAGGAATGGAGCCACGGCCTCGCGTCTGCTGTGTGTGTATGCACATTGGCGCCGTTGAGGTCGAACAGTTTGCGCCCGACCGCGGTCACCTCGGGGTCTATCTCGACGGCATCGACGCGCACATCTGGCCAGTAGTGGGCGATGGAGCGCGCTGTGGTTCCGGCGGCGCTTCCGAGGATCGCGATTCGTTTGGGTCGGTTGGCTCCGGCAAACGGAAGCACAAGCATTTCGTCCCAGTAGCCGTCAGTGAGGAATTGGTCAGGCCGGTACACCGAATGCACGGCCTGGCCCTCGTTGAGTTCGAGGATCCGCTTGCCGACATCCGTCTCGACCACACGCGCGTACTGGTAGTCGGTCTCCCGCTCCCAGATCACCTTGCCGTCGGCCGCCTGTGGTTTGGTCAGCCCCTCCGGGAGCATGATCAGCCCGATGACCCCGACCGCAACTACAACGGCAATGGATCGACCGCGCCGCAATCCGGGAAGGGCGACTAGGACAAGCGCGAGGGCGAAGATCAGAAACGTCCGTCGTGAACCGACGAACGGGATCAGCAGCAGCGAAGCCAGGAATGTCCCAGTCAACGAGCCGACGGTGCCGATCGAATACAGCCGACCCGAAACTCTGCCCGCATCCTCGATCCGGTCAACCTTCAGCCTCACCGCGTATGGCGACACCATCCCAAGGAGGAGGACTGGTACGGCGATGAGCACGCCGACGCCGACAAGCGATCCGACGAAGATGCCCGCCGACAAATCTTCGAAGGCCGTTGTCGAGGCATGTAGGAACGGGCCGGCAACGAACGGCACGATCGCGAGTAGGACTGCGGCGCCGAGAACGATGCGGGCCAGGCCGTGAATCGTGGGGTCGCGGTCCGCGATCCGGCCGCCGATCGAATATCCGACGGACAGGGCGACGAGAACTATCGCGATCGTGTTCGCCCAGACGATCGTGCTGGCGCCGAATCACGGCGCAAGCAGCCGGGCGGCTGCGATCTCCGTACCGAGGCTCGCCGAACCGACGATGAAGACGAGCAACTCGAGTGAGAACAATCGGCGGTTCATGTCGAAAACGTACCCGTTGGACGCAGCCGTCACGGAACGCGGAAAAGTCCGGTCGGCGTGATCACCATGTTGACGGGCACATCGTGCGGCTCGTGGGGAAGCTCCTCCACGATCTCGCCGGCGAAGAGCAAGGCGCATCGCAACGCCGGCGTACCGGCCAGCGCCCTGTCGTAGTAGCCCGCCCCGCGTCCCAGCCGATGGCCGCGGGCGTCCACGGCGAGGGCAGGCACGATCACGAGGCCGGCCGTGAGGAGGGCGTCGCCGCCGAGTCGTTCGCCTTCAGGCTCCGCGATGCCGAGTGAGGTAGTGACCTGCTTCGCATCGGGCGAATAGATCACCCAGTCGAGGGTGCCGTCGGCGAGGCTGACTGGGACGATGACCTCGATGCCGCGCGCCATCAGTCCGTCGATCGCCGGACCGGTGCCGGGCTCGGACGGCATCGAGACATACACCGCGATGCGCGAAGAACTGTTGATGACCGGTTGGGCCATGACATGGGCAGCGATCGCCTCGGCTGCCAACTCGCGCTCGCCGGCGTCGAGAGAGCGACGTCGTGCCAATGCCTCGACCCGCAGTTCGGCTTTGCCCATG
>JBDSQP010000144.1:0-2063 GCA_039929755.1 Aeromicrobium sp.
GAACTAACTGACCCGCACGGTGTCGAGAAACTCCACCACTCAGCGGGACGTCACCTTGTGACGCCGGACTGGCCGACGGCTACCTGTTCCTGGTACAGCCGTACATGCCGGGCAGCACGCTCGAGCATCTGTTGCACGGTGGCCCATTGCTGGTTCCTGCCGTGCTGCGGATCGGCATCGACATCGCCGCCGCGCTGGATGTTGCCCACGGTGCCGGTATCTGCCATCGGGACATCAAGCCCGCCAACGTCATCGTCGACGGCATCGATCTCGGCGGGGCCGCTGGCAGCGTCACGCTCATCGACTTCGGTTTTGCACGGAGCCCGTGGCTCGACGAGTCAATTCGCGACGACCTGGCCGGTACGGTGCGCTATCTCGCGCCCGAGGCCGCCGGACTCCTCGCCGTCCCGGCTGACGAACGATCCGATCTCTATGCCGTTGGCGTGCTGCTGTTCGAGGCGCTGACCGGCCGCCCACCGTTCCTCGGTCCGACGGTCGGCGACCTGCTCCGACAGCACTTGTCGATGCCAGTTCCCGAGTTCCGCGACATCGGCGTGATCGTGCCGAGGGCCCTTGACACAATTCTCCAGCGTCTTCTGCGCAAGGAGCCCGCAGAGCGCTACCAGTCGGCCGCGGCTCTGGCGTCCGACCTCGGAGCATTGTTGACGGCGATTTCCGAAGGCGTACCCGACCCCACGCTGGCCATCGGTCGTCTCGACCAGCGCCGCAGCATTACCGATCCGGCATTCGTGGGACGCGACGCGGAGCTCAACTCGCTTCTCGACCTTGTCATCGGCATCGAAGGAGGTGGAAGCGGGCTGGTGGTGCTCGAAGCCGACTCCGGTGGCGGCAAGAGCAGATTGCTCACCGAGATTGCCGTACGCGCAAGCAACATGGGTGTCTCCGTCCTTCACGGCCAGGGCATCGCACAGACAACGCAACGACCGTTCACCTTGCTCGACGGCGTGGCGCGGGACCTCGTGACACTTGTCGAAGGGGATCACGAAGCCCGACAGGCCTTGGTTGCTGCCCTCGGCGACAGCGCCAATGCTGTGGCGCGCGCACTCCCCACCCTTGCCACGTTGCTGGGGGTCTCCATTTCCGATGACACGGCCCCGGAACAGTTTGGTGAGCAGCGCAGCCTGGTGGCCCTTCACCAGTTGCTGGCATCGCTGGCGTCACCGGTCAGGCCCGTACTCATCGTCCTCGACGACTGCCAGTGGGCCGACCGTCTGACGGTGCGGTTGTTGACCGAGGCGTTCGCCGAAGGCGCGCAACTTCCCGCTTTCGTCGGGGTTATCGCCGCTTTCCGGACCGAGGAAGTGCCCATCGGGCACCCTCTGCGGATGATCGAACAGGCCGCACCGGTGAAGCTCGGGCCGCTTTCATCGCAGGCGATGGCGCAGCTGGCTGAGTCCATGGCCGGACCTCTGCCGGAGCAGGCCGTGGCCACCGTCGTGCGGCTAGCCGATGGAAGCCCGTTTATGGGTGCCGCCGTCCTGCGCGGGCTGGTCGAATGCGGCGCACTCACGGGCAGCGGCAAGGGCTGGTCCGTCGACGAAGCCGCGATGAAGGACGTACAGACCGCGCGTCGCTCGGCCGCTTTCCTGATACGCCGCCTCGAGTTGCTTTCGGATGAGGCCCTGCGGGTGCTGTCGATCGGTGCCGTGTTGGGCAAAGTGTTCGACATCGACACAGCGGTCGAGATGGCCGGCGCAACCGAATCCGCCGCGGCCATCCTGGAGGCGGCACGGAGTCGAAGACTGTTGTGGGTCGACGAGCGCACCGGGCGGTGCAGCTTCTTTCACGACAAAATTCGCGAGACCCTGCTCGACCGGCTCGATCCGTCGACCCGTCGGTCTCTTCACAGTCAGGCGGCCGATGCCCTCATCGCGGTCCAAAGCGATGCGGTGGTGTTCGACCTCGCCTACCACCTCGATGCCGCCGGAAGGGAGGAGGCCGCTCTTCCCCACGCCCTTCGTGCGGCCGAACTGGCCCGCGGCCAACACGGCCTCGACTCGGCTGTGGCCTACTACCGCATGGCCTCACACGGGGTCCGGCAG
>JBDSQP010000145.1:0-4248 GCA_039929755.1 Aeromicrobium sp.
GCAGTGCGTCGGCGCTGACCCAGTTCAGGCGCCCAGCACCATCCAGCGGTCCCCTCGCTGACGGGCATACAGCGTCACGAGGCGAGCGGCGATGAATCCTCCGTATGCAGCCCACAACCACGTCATCCCTGCTTCGCGTTGCCAGATGACCAGCACGAGCGGTGTGTATGCGGCAAGGACGATGATGCCCGCTTTCGCGAGGTAGACACCGTCACCGGCGCCGATCAACACGCCGTCGAGCACGAACACAACGCCCGACAGGGGCTGGATCAGGGCAACCACGACGAGGACAGGCATGAGCACGGACTGAACCGACGGATCGGGACTGAAAAGCCTTGGCACGAAGGTGTGGAAGATCAGGAGAATCACGGTGGCGATGCCGCCGCAGCCGAGTCCCCAGCCGATCATGCGGCGGGTGAGTTGCCTAGTGCGTATGGCATCGCCCGCGCCGAGGGCACGTCCGGTCAATGCCTGACCGGCGATCGCGATGGCGTCGAGGGCGAAGGCCAGAAGCGTGACAACGGCGAAGGCGATCTGGTGCGCGGCCAATGGGGCGTCCCCGAGGGTCGCGGCAACCGCGGTCGCCATCAGCAGTGAGGCTCGCAGAGTCGCCGTACGAACGACGAGTGGAACGCCGTGGCGAGCGGAGGCGAGGATCTCGCCGGCGTCAGGTCGAATCGGCGACTCGACACGCCGCGCCTTGCGCAAGACGCTTGTGGTGAGCCAGGCTGCCGCGAGCCATTGGGCGATCACGGTTCCGATCGCCGCTCCCGCGATGCCGGCATGCAAGCCGTAGACGAGGCCGAGATTGAGGATCACGTTGAGGATGTTTGTCGCGATCATCACGATCAGCGGCGTCCGCATGTCGAGCACGCCGCGGAGCGCGCCGGTGGCCGCCAGCATCACGAGCAGGGCCGGGATCCCGAGGCAGGAGATCAGCAAATACGTATGCGCCTGATCGGCCACCCGTACCGAGCTCGACAGCGATGACGTGATCGGTCCGGTGAGAACCGCGGTGACTGCCGCAAGTGTCAGGCCGAGCGCCGCGCCCAGCCAGATTCCGCTCAGCCCGAGGGCCATTGCGCCCCGATCGTCGCCCGCCCCATGGTGGCGGGAGACGGCGGCCGTGCTGCCGTACGCCAGGAATATGCAGAGACCGACGATCGTGCCCAGAACCGTCGAGGCGACGGCGAGACCAGCCAGTTGGGTGGTGCCGAGATGGCCGATGATGGCTGTGTCGGCAAAAAGCATGAGCGGTTCGGAAATCAGGGCCGCGAAGGCGGGTAGTGCGAGGGCGAAAATCTCTCGATCGTCGCTTGTCAATAGCCCCATGGAACCCCCTTTACCCCCAGCTTTGTCGACAAGTCTATGAACAGGCTGCCGTGAACGAAAATAGCTTTGGTTTATTTTGTCTCCACACCTTGTGCACAGTATTTATGCAGGTCAGCGCGATTTGATGAGGATGTCTCATTTTCTTATCCACACGTCTGTGAACAGACTGTGCACACGTAATCCGGTGTTTTTCCACAGGTATTCCGGCTCTGTGCACACCCCCTGTGGGGCTTGCGCTTTCACCTGATCCCCAAGTGAGCCTACTGTGACGAGTCGGTGTTCTGTCGGTGCCGGATTCTATGGTTTAGACAGACCGAATCGGAGGACTTTGTGAGCGTTACGGATCTGTATGGCCCCAGCGCCGAGCCCCAGGATGAACATGGGCCAGGCCGGGTTCCACCACAAGATCTGCCGGCAGAACAAAGCGTGCTCGGCGCCATGCTGCTCAGCAAACAGGCGATTGATCCTGCAAGCGATGTTCTTTCCGGGCGCGACTTCTATCGCCCAGCGCACGAGCTCATATTCGAGACGATCGCCTCTCTGAGTCAGCGCGGCGAGCCTGCTGACGCGATCACGGTCGCGGCTGAGTTGCAGCGCCGCGGTGAGTTGGCGCGCATCGGCGGCGCCCCCTACCTCCATACGCTCGTTGCGGGTGTACCGATCGCCTCCAACGTCGATTTCTATGCCGAGATCGTGCGCGAAAAGGCGATTCTTCGGCGCCTCGTCGAGGTTGGCGGCAAGATCGCGGCCCTCGGCTACGCCGAGCAGGGCGAGGTCGCCGAGCTCGTCGACCGGGCCCAGGCCGAGGTCCTTGACGTTGACGGCAGCAACAAGGCCGAGGACTACCGCACCGTCAGTGAACTGATGGATCTCACGATCGAGGAGATCGATGCGATCCAGCATCGCGACGGCAACATGTCCGGAGTCCCCTCTGGCTTCCCCGAGCTCGACAAGTTCACGACGGGCTTCCGCCCGGGCCAGATGATCGTCGTCGCGGCTCGACCCGGTGTCGGCAAGTCAACGCTCGGCCTCGACTTCTGCAGGGCAGCTTCGATCAAGGGCAGTATGTCGAGTGCGATCTTCTCGCTCGAAATGACCGGCGCCGAGATCGCCATGCGCCTCCTTTCGGCCGAGGCCAAGGTCGGCATCGGCAACATGCGCGGCGGCGGCATGAGCACCAAGGACTGGGATGCCATCAGCCGGGCCATGCCCAGGGTTCAGGGCGCCCCGATCGTGATCGACGACAGCCCCAACATGACGATGCCAGAGATCCGCTCCAAGGCCCGCCGGATCAAAAAGACCCACGGTCTCGATTTCGTCGTCATCGACTACCTCCAGCTGATGACATCGGGCAAAAAGGTCGAGAACCGTCAGGTCGAGGTCTCGGAGTTCTCCCGACAGATCAAGCTTCTCGCCAAAGAACTTGAGATCCCGATAGTCGCGATCAGCCAGCTCAACCGAGGATCAGAACAACGTACCGACAAGACGCCGATGCTCTCCGACCTTCGTGAGTCCGGCTCGATCGAGCAGGATGCCGACATCGTCATGCTGCTTCATCGCCCCGATGCCCTGGGTCGTGGAGAGTCGGAGCGGCCCGGTGAAGCCGACATCATCATCGCCAAGAACCGCTCGGGACCAACCCACACTGTTTCGGTTAGTTTCCAGGGCCACTACTCGAGGTTCACCCCGATGTCGCCCGAGTTCGAACCAGCGGTTCGAGCTGCCGGCGACTTCTACTAGCAACGCTACGGCGCGGCGAGGCGCTGTTCGGGATCCTCGCTATGCGGGTGCGAGGCCTCGATCCTGAGCACGCGCGCGACCCAGTCCGGGAGATACCAGTTCCACTTGCCGAACAGCGACACCAGCGACGGCACCAACAACGAGCGCACGATCGTGGCATCGAGCAGGATGCCGATTCCGAGTCCAGTTGCGAGGATCTTCAGATCCGTACCCGGGCCCGAGGCGAGCGCCGCGAATGCGAGGAAAAGGATAAGCGCGGCACTGGTGACCAGGCGCCCCGTGCGGCCGATCCCCTCGATGACGGCCTCATTGGTCGAACGGCCGGCGTCGTACTCCTCGCGGACCCTGGCGAGGATGAAGACCTCGTAGTCCATCGACAGTCCGAACAGGAACGCGAACACCATGAGAGGAACCCAGAACGTGATGGCGCCGGTCTCCTGGATCCCGAAGAGTGCGTCCGAGCCGAAGCCCTTCTGCCAGAACAGCACCATGGCGCCGTAGACGGCGGCGAGTGAGATCAGGTTCAGCAGCACGGCCTTGATTGGCAGCAGCAGCGAGCGGAATGCTCGCACAAGCAGAACGAAAGTCAGGAAGGCGATGATGGTGAGCATCAGCGGGAAGTTGCCGTAGACCGCATGCAGGAAGTCGACCTGTGCAGTGCCTAGTCCGGCGACACCGATCACTCCAGGCGTCTTGTCGGCCGCGTCCTTGACCCGCTTGACCACGGCGACGCTCTTGGAGTTGACCGTCTCGCGGTCAGGGATCAACACGACGACCGTTTGCCCGTTGGCTGAGCTGGACTTCCCCGTGGACACCAGCGCGGCCTCGATGCCATCGATCTTGCCCAACTTGGCGGCGACTGCGGATGCCTGGTCACTCTTGGCCAGCACCTCGATCGGGGTCAATGCGCCGGTGGTGATGCCGCCCTTCTCCAACGTGTGCAAGGCGGTGACAGCTGGACCGGTCTTGGCCAGCGAGTCCGACGAGGGAGCTCCGATCTTGATGCCGAGGAACGCGGCGAACAGCAGTCCCAGCGCCAGGAACGCGGCACCGGCGGCAATCCAGCGACGGCGCACGATGAGACGCGCCCATCGACTCCAGCCACGGCTGGCGTTGTTCTCGTGGCGGATCTTCGGCCAGTCGACACGTGGCCCGATGCCACCAAGAATCGCCGGG
>JBDSQP010000146.1:0-3424 GCA_039929755.1 Aeromicrobium sp.
AGACCGTTGGCCGAGAAGCCGCCCAGGCCCCGCTCGTTGGTGTAGGTGTTGCGAGTGAGGGTGATGTCCATCGTTGATGGACCGACTCCATTGACGAATACTCCCTCGGAGTCCGCTCCCTCGACGGCAAGGTTGAGGTCATCGGCGTTTCCGAGATTGGCCTGGGTGTTGCGGTCGAGCGAAGCCACGAGGCTTGAGGATTCCCGTGCCTGCAGCCCGATCGCCAGAATCGACTTGAGTTGGGAGCCTTGGCGCAGCGAATGTATGTCGTTTCGACTGATCGTTGTGCGATAGCTCGCCTTGCCGGAGACTCGAACGTCGATGCCGTCACCACAATTTGCGTCGTGGACGGTGTTGTCCGTGATGCGAACAGTGCCGCCCCGGCGCGTGTCGGCGTCGACCATGATCCCGGCCCAGCCGTTGATGAGGCCGGCCGAAATCGGTATGCCCCGCCCCGGAACATTCGTCGGAGCGATGAAGGGTGGAATGAGGAAGCCCTTGGTGCAGGACGAGTTTTGGCCCGACACGTCGTTACCCGAGACGTCGACACCGCTCACGTTGTGGCCGTAGACGGCCCCGCGATAGGCATCGACAATCCGAAGGTTGCTCACCGTTGCTCCATCTGCGAGACGTACGGCGTCTCCATCGATCCGGGCCGGCGAGGTGTTGGTCAGGCGTGGGGAGCCTGCGGTCGTACCCAGTCCCCGAACGTTAGGGCCGTCCCCGATGAGGCGCTGGCGCGGTTTGAGCTGAATGCCGCCGTCGAGAGGTTTGACGCTCGACCTTGAAGTCAGGATGACGATGGTGTCGCCCGGCGATGAGGCCGTCTCGACGGCGGGCAAGGTGGCAAAAGGCTGGTTGTGGCTGCCGGTCCCGTGCGGCTGCGCCGACGCGCTGACATACCAGGTTCGTGTCCCCGTCGGGGCGGCCGTGGCCAGGGCGGGGGCGACGAATGCGCAGGTCAGCGCCGTGAATGCGGCGCAGGACGTACGTCTGGAAAGTCTGATGAAGTGCATCGAGTTGTCCTTGGTCTTGCCTTCCGCGGCGCCAACCGGCCGAGCTTGGAAGGAACGCTAACAGCGTCTCCAGTATCTGGCAAGACACCTTTTCAGATGGAGGTGCCCCTTGACCAAAGAACTGAATAGGAGTTCACTTCTTTCATGGCGTACCGAAGGACTCCGGCTGTTGAACGTCGGTTGGAGGCTGCCCGGGCCCGCATACTCGGCGCCGCAACTGCATTGGTCGCCGATTGCGGATACTCCGGATGCTCAATGGCGGCCGTCGCCAAAAACGCCGAAGTGGCTACCGGCACGGTCTACGGTTACTTCCCCAACAAGGGCGAACTCTTCGCCGAGGTGTTCCGCAATGCGTGCACGCGCGAGGTCGCTGCGGCCTCCGCTGCGGGTGCCGCAGTCACCGACAACTCCTACGTCAGCTCGATCGTTGCCTCGATCAAGACGTTCGCTGAACGCGCGCTCATGGCGCCGACGCTCGCGTATGCCTTGCTGGCCGAACCGGTCGATCCGCTTGTCGACGCCGAGCGCCTGGCCTTCCGCGAATCCTTCGGCGACGCCCTCGCGGCAGCTACGCGGTTGGCGATCTACTCGGGAGAGATTCCCGACCAGAACGCTGATATCACCGGGTCCGCGTTGGTCGGTGCCATCGGCGAAGCGTTGGTCATGCCGTTGGCCAAAGGCAACGCCGATCCCGATGTCGTTCCCGCACTCATCGCATTCACGATTCGTTCACTTGGAGGTACGCATGACAAAGACACACGAAGTGACCAACCAGGTCCCGCCGCTGGTCGACTACGACGCGGCTGACTATCCGGCGATTCTCGAGGCGTTGCATCGCGAAGGTGCCGATCACGCCCTCGACGAACTGCACGGCATCGGTCTCCTTGCCGGCGGCGCAGAAGCACAGGCGTGGGGCGATCTCGCCGAGGCGCATCCGCCTGTACTCAAGACGCACGACCGCTACGGCTATCGCGTTGACGAGGTCGTCTATGACCCGAGCTATCACGAATTGATGCGCACGGCGGTCGGGCTCGGTCTGCACGGAACGCCGTGGTCCGATCCGAAGCCCAATCCGCACCTTGTCCGTGGAGCGAAGATGAGCGTATGGGGATCGGTCGATGCTGGTCACGGCTGTCCGATCTCGATGACCTACGCCGTGGTGCCGGCCTTGCGGGTCAATCCCGAGCTGGCCGCCCAGTATGAGCCGCTCCTGAGCAGTTCTTCATACGACACTCGCCTCATCGCCCCGTTGGCGAAGACCGGACTACTGGCCGGGATGTCGATGACCGAGAAGCAGGGAGGCTCGGACGTTCGGGCGAACACGACGACCGCAATCGCGCAGGCCGATGGCAGCTATCGGATCACCGGCCATAAGTGGTTCACGTCGGCGCCGATGTCGGACATCCTCCTGGTTCTCGCGCAGGCTCCGGGAGGGCTTTCGTGTTTCTTCCTGCCGCGTGTGTTGCCCGACGGGACCAGGAACAACATGGCGATTCAGCGCCTCAAGGACAAACTCGGCAATCATTCCAACGCCAGCGCCGAGGTCGAATACGACAATGCCGTCGGGTGGCTCGTTGGCGAAGAGGGTCGCGGAGTCGCCACGATCATCGAGATGGTCAACATGACACGGCTCGACTGCACCATCGGATCGGCGACCGGTATGCGCGTGGGTGTCCAGCAGGCGACGCACCACGCCAACAACCGCTCCGTTTTCGGCGCGCAACTCATCGATCAGCCGTTGATGCGCAATGTGCTGGCTGATCTCGCGGTTGAGTCCGAGGCTTCGACGACGGTCGCCCTGTGGCTTGCGGCGTTGACGGACAAGGCCGTCGTCGGCGACGAGCGGGCGAATTCGCTCCGGCGAATCGGCCTCGCGGTCAGCAAGTACTTCGTGTGCAAGCGTGGCCCGATCCATGCCGCCGAAGCGCTCGAATGCCTGGGCGGTAACGGCTATGTCGAGGAATCGCGAATGCCGCGCCTCTATCGCGAAGCCCCGCTCCTGTCGGTCTGGGAAGGTTCGGGAAATGTGGCCGCCCTCGACACCCTGCGTGCGATGGCCAAGCAACCCGAGACATTGCAGGTCTTTTTCGAGGAACTCGATTCGGCGGCCGGGGCTGACGATCACCTGGATGCTGCGGTTGTCCGTCTCAAGGACTCGTTCGGCGATTTCGACAGTCTCCAGCACCGTGCTCGCCGCGTTGTGGGTGACATGGCGCTGGCTCTTCAGGGTTCGCTTCTGGTTCGTTATGGGCATCCCGCTGTCGCGGACGCCTTTACGGCGAGCAGGCTCTCGGGAGATTGGGGCAGCGTGTTCGGCACCCTTCCGACGGGAGTCGACACCGCCGCGATCATCGCCCGCGCGACACCCAAGGTCGGAGCATGAACGCCGACGACACAGCCGAACATTC
>JBDSQP010000147.1:0-3586 GCA_039929755.1 Aeromicrobium sp.
ATCGATGGCCACGGCAACTTCGGTTCGCCCGATGATCCGCCGGCAGCGATGCGATACACCGAAGCACGCATGGATGCCGCCGCCGAGGCGATGACCGCGTCGATCGACGAGGACACTGTCGATTTCCGGCCCAACTACGACGGCCGCGAAACCGAGCCGACGGTGCTGCCAGCGGCCCTGCCCAACTTGCTCATCAACGGCGCCGCCGGCATCGCGGTCGGCATGGCCACCAATATCGCCCCGCACAACACGGTCGAAGTCATCCAGGCCTTGCGGCACATGATCAGACACCCAGATGCGTCACTCGACGACCTTATGCGATTCATTCCCGGTCCCGACTTGCCCACGGGCGGCAAGATCGTCGGCCTCGAGGGCATCCGCGATGCCTACATGACCGGAAATGGCAGCTTTCGCATGCGGGCCACTGCGCGCATCGAGTCGGTCACCGCGCGCCGCAAGGGCATTGTTGTCACCGAACTTCCCTACAACGTCGGCCCTGAAAAGGTCATCGAGGCAATCAAGAAGCTCGTTCTTTCCAAAAAGCTGCAGGGCATCTCTGACATCAAGAACCTCACCGATCGCCACAAGGGCCTTCACCTCGTCATCGAGGTCAAGAACGGCATACATCCAGAGGCGCTCCTTGAGCAACTGTTTCGCCAGACACCGATGGAGAGTTCTTTCGCCATCAACGCTGTCGCGCTCGTCGACGGGCAACCCCGCACGCTGGGCCTCAAGGAGATGCTCGAGGTCTACCTGGCACATCGCTATGACGTAGTGCGGCGCCGCACCGCATACCGTCGCCAAAAGGCCGCCGATCGACTGCACCTCCAAGAAGGGCTGATGCTTGCCCTCGTCGACATCGACGAGATCATCCAGTTGATCCGCACGAGCGAAAACCGCACCGAGGCCAAAGAGCGACTCATCGCCGTGTTCGACCTTTCCGACGTTCAGGCGACCTACATCCTCGACCTCACCCTCGGACGACTCACCAAGTACGACCGCATCGAGGTCGAAAAGGAAATCGACCGACTGCGAGCAGAAATAGACGCACTCGACGCGATCCTCGGCGACGAAAATCTTCTCAAGAGCGTCGTCGCCGACGAACTCGGTGACATGGCCAAGAAGTTCGGCAATCCCCGCCGAACGATCCTGCTCGAGTCCTCCGGCGCCGTCCTCACTGCGCAGACCCCCCTCGAGGTCGCCGACGATCCGTGCTGGGTGCTCCTGTCTGCCACCGGCCTGCTGGCTCGCACGGCCGATGACTCACCACTTGAAGAAGTCACCACACGGGTCAAGCACGACACGGTCATCGCCGCCGTACGCGCAACAGCTCGCGGCGAAATCGGCGTTGTCACCAGCGCAGGACACGTTCACAAACTCAACGTCCTCGACTTGCCCGGATTACCTCCGACGGCCCACTCACCACACCTCCAGGGCGGCGTCCCCCTGACAGAGATCCTCGCCGTCGACGGCGCCGTGCTGACCGTGATGTCCTTTGCCGACAACCAGCCGGGTCTCGCACTCGGCACCAAGCAAGGTGTGGTCAAACGGGTCAAGCCCGAATACCTCTCCAACCGGGATGACTGGGATCTCATCAGCCTCGCCGACGGTGATGAAGTCATCGGGGCCGTGCCCCTCGCTACAGGCGAAGAGGACTTGGTGTTCGTCACGTCCGACGCTCAATTGCTCAAGTTCGGCGCCGGCTCGGTACGCCCCCAAGGACGTTCGGGCAGCGGTATCGCCGGCATCAAGTTGAGCGCCGACGCTCGAGTCGTGTTCTTCGGAGCAGTGACAGCTGACGCTGAGGCCGAGGTCGTAACGGTTGCCGGTTCGGCAGAAGCCCTCCCGGGCACTCAGTCGGGCGCGGTCAAAGTCAGCCCACTCTCGATCTTTCCGTCCAAGGGCCGCGCGACCGGCGGCGTACGCTGCCACCGTCTGTTGCGAGGCGAGGACGCCTTGATCCTTGGCTGGGTCGGGCCTGGAGCAGCTATGGCGTGCGCAAGCAGCGGTTCACCGGTCGATCTTCCCTCGGTCAGCGAGAGGCGCGACGGTTCGGGGACACCCTCGGCCCAACCGATCCTCGCTGTGTCGAGCCCCGTCTCGCGTTTGCTTGGCACTCAGGCCATGGAACACTGAGCAGGTGCGCACCCGACTACTCGCCCTTGTCCTTGCCGCTGCCGTGCCATTGACCTTGAGCAGTTGCGGGGGCAAAGAGCCCGCAAAGAACGGCGACAGCTCGCTCGCCCCACGACTTGCCAAGGCAAAGGCAACCCTGGACGGTGCCGAAACCATCAAGGTCAGTCTGGCGACAAAGAGCCTGCCTAGCGGAGTCACCGGCCTATTGTCGGCGAAGGGCGAAGGCAACCATTCGCCGGCCTTCAAGGGCAAGGTAAAGGTCATCACCGGCGGCGCGAGCCTCGGTGCCGATGTCATTGCCGTCGATGGAAGCGTCTACGCCAAGACGGGCTTCGCGCCCATCTATTTGACTGTCGATCCGGCGTCCTTGAAAGCCCCGGACCCGGCCGCATTGATCGCGACTTCGGGAGGCATTTCGGACTTGTTGATCAAGACAAAAAAATTGACTGATGGCGGCGAAACCCGAGACGGTTCCACCGTCCTCTCGTCCGTCAAGGGCACGCTCCCGGGCGAAATCGTGCAATCGCTCGTTCCTTCGGCCGACGAGACAAAGACCTTCACCGTCACCTACCGGTTGACCTCAGATGATCAACTTCGCGATGCGACGATCAACGGTCCGTTCTATCCCAAGTCGGGCAACATCACCTACACCGTCAAAGTCTCAACTTCGGAGACGCCCGTGACCATCACGAAGCCGTGAGCCTCGCGCGAGCGGGTCGCAATTCTTCACCCGCAACAAATCCCCGGATCCTGCTGGCACTTGCGGCCGTCGCCATCGCGTTCGCCGCCGCCGACACATATGTCGTTGTTCTCGCCCTGCCCGACATGATGAGCGCGACCGGTCTCGACATCGACCAATTGCAGAAGGCCGCACCGATTCTTTCGGGGTTCCTGCTCGGCTACGTCGGCATCCTTCCATTGATCGGCCGCATCTCCGACCTCCGCGGCCGCATACCGGTCCTGCTGGGTTCGATGGTTGTTTTCGTCATCGGCTCGATCATCACCGCCGCGGCATACAACCTCGACAGTATGGTCATCGGCCGCTTCATTCAGGGCATGGGTGGTGGTGGCCTCATCCCGCCGACCCTTGCACTCGTCGCAGACATGTGGCCGCCCGAAAAGCGTGGCCTTCCATTGGGGGTCATCGGCGCGGTCCAGGAGCTCGGCAGCGTGCTCGGGCCGTTGTACGGCGCCCTTGTTCTGGCGTTCGGCGACTGGCGCGACATCTTCTGGCTCAATGCCGGGATCGGGCTCATTCTCGCCGCAGCCATGTCCCAGGCACGTCACGACGCTCCCGACATGGCGGACTCGGACATGGGGACCCTTGGCCGCTGGGATTGGTCGGGCGTGGGGTTATTCCTGCTCAGCCTCGTCGGCGTGACCGTGATCATGCTCGAACCGACCCGCCTCATCACCGGAGTGACCAGTGGTCTGGCCTTCATACCGGTGA
>JBDSQP010000148.1:0-4144 GCA_039929755.1 Aeromicrobium sp.
GGCCAACGTCACGACCGGCCAGGTCTACTCGGAGGTCATCGCGAAGGAACGTCGCGGCGACTATCTGGGCGACACTGTGCAGGTCATCCCTCACATCACCAACGAAATCAAATCGCGGATCCGGTCCATGGCCGGTCCGGATGTCGACGTCGTCATCACCGAGATCGGCGGCACTGTCGGCGACATCGAATCGTTGCCCTTCCTCGAAGCAGCGCGGCAGGTTCGCCACGACGTAGGCCGGGACAACGTCTTCTTCCTGCATGTTTCGCTGGTCCCGTTCATCGGCCCGTCGGGAGAACTCAAGACGAAGCCGACCCAGCACTCGGTGGCCGCATTGCGGTCAATCGGCATACAGCCAGATGCCATTGTTTGTCGCGCCGATCGGCCGATCCCGTCAAGTGTCAAAGCCAAGATTTCGCTCATGTGCGATGTCGAGGAGGAGGCAGTTGTCACGGCGAGCGACGCGCCGTCCATCTACGACATTCCCAGAGTGCTGCACAGCGAAGGGCTCGATGCGTATGTCGTTCGACGCCTCGATCTACCATTCCGCGATGTCGACTGGACCGAATGGGACCAACTCCTCAAGCACGTTCACGAGCCGGCCGAAGAGGTCAAGATCGCCCTGGTCGGCAAATACATTGATCTGCCGGATGCCTATTTGTCGGTCACCGAAGCCTTGCGCGCGGGTGGCTTTGCGAATGATGCCCGCATCAATCTGACGTGGGTGCCGTCCGACGATTGCGCGACTGAGGCAGGAGCGGCATCCCTACTCGGAGACATGGATGGCATTTGTGTGCCAGGAGGCTTCGGCATCCGTGGCATCGAAGGAAAGATAGGCGCACTCCGGTTCGCCCGCGAGCAGAAGATCCCCACGCTGGGACTGTGTCTCGGCCTTCAGTGCATGGTTATCGAGCACGCCCGAAACGTTGCAGGTATCGCAGACGCGAGTTCGACTGAGTTCGGGGAAGATCCAAAGCATCCGGTTATCGCCACCATGGCGGAGCAGGAGGCGATCGTTGGCGGCGCCGGAGATCTCGGCGGCACAATGCGATTGGGTTCATACCCCGCTGATCTCACCCCTGGAAGCATCGTGGCTGAGGTTTACGGGGCGACGAAGGTCGAGGAACGCCATCGCCACCGCTATGAGGTCAACAACTCCTACCGTGATCAACTCGAAAACGCCGGACTGGTGTTCAGCGGAATTTCGCCGGACCGCACTCTGATCGAATTCGTTGAGCTGCCGCGCGAGGTTCATCCCTATTACGTGGCGACGCAGGCTCACCCTGAGCTGCGCTCGCGCCCGACCCGCCCGCATCCGCTCTTCGTGGGTTTGATCGCAGCAGCGCTCGATCGGCAACGAGAGATGTTGCTTCCTGTGGACGCGGACGTTCCGGCCGAGGTATGACCGCGCATCCGCAGTTACCGGGCAAGCTCGCTGACGGCAAGGACCTTCGGGATGTCCCGCAGTCCTGGCCTGTGAGTTCGTCGAAGTCGATCTTTGAAAGCGCCTACCTGAGTCTGTCGATCGACACGATCGTGGATCCCGATGGCGGTGAGCACGGACGAACGGTGGCACGTCCAAACAATGCCGTGGGCATTCTCGCTTTTGACGACCACGACCGCATCCTCCTCGTGGAGCAATATCGACACCCTATGCGGCACCGGATGTTGGAGATTCCTGCCGGCACTCTGGACGTCGATGGTGAAGGTCCCGCGGCGGCAGCTGAGCGTGAACTTGCCGAGGAAGCCGACGTCATTGCAGGGGAGTGGACCTCGATCCTGGAGCTCACGGCGACGCCGGGCTACTCGACCGAACGCTGGCAGATCTTCCGAGCGAGCGGTCTTGAGCCGGTGCCTGATGCCGATCGCACAGAACGCGAGGCCGAAGAGGCCGACATGGTCCAGTGGTGGGTGCCATTCAATGAGGCAGTCGCGGCTTCACTAGAGGGTCGGATTACCGACTCGATGACGGTTTCGGCGATTCTTGCGGCTCAGGTGCTTCGCGGCCGATGACAAGCGCTGTGTCGCGCACAGCAGCCGACTACCTCAGTCATCTATCCGTGGAACGCGGCCTTGCCGAAAACTCCATACGGTCCTACCGACGAGATTTGAACCGGTACGTCGCCTTCCTCGAACAGCAGGACGACGAAGATCTGACTGAGCCGAGATCCATCTCTGAGTCACATGTGCTGGGCTTTCTGGCTTCCCTGCGCACTGGCGATGAGGACCACATTGCACTGAGTTCCGCGAGCACGGCCCGGACGATTGTGGCCGTGCGCGGATTCCACAAATTCATGCTCCGTGAGGGACTTGTCGAGGTTGACGCATCTTCGGCCGTCAAGCCACCGACTCCTGCCAAACGCCTGCCCAAGGCGTTGCCGCTCGAGGACATCGAGGCGTTGCTGGCGGCGGCCGGTGGACCGGGCACAACCCTTGCTAAACGGGATCAGGCGTTGCTCGAGGTCCTCTACGGGACCGGCGCGCGTATTTCAGAGGCAATCGGTCTGGACGTCGACGACATCGACTTCGAGAACGGTTCGGTGCTTCTGAAGGGCAAAGGCAGCAAGCAGCGAATCGTTCCTCTGGGGTCATATGCTCAGGACGCGCTCAGGGACTACCTGTCGGTCGCGCGGCCAACACTGACGTCAGCCAAGGGGAGCGGGCCCGCAGTCTTCCTGAATGCCCGTGGAGGCCGCCTCTCACGGCAGAGCGCTTGGACGGTCCTTTCGAAGGCGGCGACCCGCGCCGGAATCACCACCGACGTGTCCCCGCACACGTTGCGCCACTCATTCGCCACCCATCTGCTCGATGGCGGAGCCGACGTCAGAGTGGTCCAGGACTTGCTTGGACATGCGTCCGTGACGACGACGCAGATCTATACGCTCGTGACCGTCGAAAAGTTGCGGGAAATTTATGCGACGGCCCATCCACGCGCACAACGGTGACGGTAGAGTGACCCGAGATCGCCGGTCGAAAAACAGAGGACTTTTGTATGAGCCAGGAACTGGGACCAACCGGTCGCCCGACACCGGTATTCCCGGAACCCACGCCACCAAAACCCGGCAATCGCGCCACGGTGATCGCCATGTGCAATCAGAAGGGTGGCGTCGGCAAGACGACGACCACGATCAACCTCGGTGCAGCCCTTGTCGAAACCGGTCGCAAGGTACTCCTCGTCGATTTCGATCCGCAGGGATCTCTGACCGTCGGGCTTGGTTTCAACGCCCATGAACTCGAACAGAGCATCTATCACGTCTTGATGGATCGTGAACTCGGTATCAAGGACATCCTGCTCGAGACATCCGTACCCAACCTTGACTTGATCCCGGCCAATATCGATTTGTCCGCCGCCGAGATGCGGCTCGTGACCGAGGTCGGTCGCGAGCAGGCGCTTGCGCGTATTCTGCGACCGATCCTCGACGACTACGACATCGTCCTGATCGATTGCCAACCTTCTCTGGGTCTGCTGACCGTCAACGCGCTCACCGCAGCCAATGGCGTGATCATCCCTCTCGAATGCGAATACTTCGCGCTGCGTGGCGTCGCCCTCCTCAAGGAGACCATCGAGAAGGTTCGCGAACGTACCAATTTTGACCTCCGGATCATTGGCCTGCTCGGGACGATGTTCGACGGTCGCACCCTGCACAGCCGCGAAGTCATCCATACACTCGTCGAAGGCTGGGGTGACCTGGTGTTCTATTCGGTCATCCGCCGCACCGTGAAGTTCTCGGACTCGACTGTTGCCGGTGAACCGATCACGGAATACGCAACGACGTCACCGGGGGCGACGTCATACCGTCAATTGGCCCGCGAGGTGTTGGCTCGATGCCCAGGCGCGTAAGTCTCCCAGGGGCCGATGAGCTGTTCCGCGCGACGGCACATTCCAAGGCGCCGGCCGAGAAGGTCGAGCCGGAAGAGCCGAATTCGGCCAGCGGCCGGGTCAAGCACGACGAGAAGATGACCATCTATGTAACTCCTGCCGAATTGCTGGCGGTGGAACAGGCACGTCTCAAACTTCGTGGCGAATTGGGAAGGAGCGTCGATCGCGGACGCCTCGTGCGTGCTGCACTCGCGTTGGCGCTCGCCGACCTCGAGGATCACGGCATGGACAGTGACCTCGCCCAAAGGCTGATGAACCAGTGAC
>JBDSQP010000149.1:0-5120 GCA_039929755.1 Aeromicrobium sp.
TCGACGCACAGTCGCCCGACATCGCTCAGGGCGTCAACACCGCATTCGAAGGCCGTACCGAGGGCTCGGCCGACCCGCTGGACCTCCAGGGTGCCGGCGACCAGGGCCTCATGTTCGGCTTCGCGGTCGATGAAACCGCCGAGCTCATGCCACTTCCTATTACGATCGCCCACCGCCTGGCCGAGCAGCTCACCGCTGTTCGCAAGGACGGCACGCTCCCGTACCTCCGCCCCGACGGCAAGACCCAGGTCACGGTCGAATACGACGACAACGACAATCCGGTTCGCATCGACACGGTCGTCGTTTCCTCACAGCACGAAGACGGCATCGATCTCGACACGCAGCTTGCTGCCGACGTCAAGAAGCACGTCGTCGACGTAGTGCTCGACACCTTTGACATCGACCACTCCGACTACCGACTTCTGGTCAACCCGACCGGCAAGTTCGTCATCGGCGGCCCGATGGGCGACGTGGGACTGACCGGTCGCAAAATCATCGTCGACACCTATGGCGGCTATGCCCGTCACGGCGGCGGTGCGTTCTCCGGCAAGGATCCGTCGAAGGTCGACCGTTCGGCCGCCTACGCAATGCGTTGGGTTGCCAAGAACATTGTTGCTGCCGGCCTCGCCAGCAAGGTTGAGGTCCAGGTCGCGTACGCCATCGGCAAGGCGCACCCGGTTGGGTTCTACGTCGAAGCGTTCGGCACCGAGACCGTTCCGGTCGACAAGATCCGCGCAGCCGTGCTCGAGGTCTTCGACCTGCGCCCGGCCGCGATCATCCGCGATCTCGACCTGCTGCGTCCCATCTACGCGGCGACTGCTGCTTACGGACACTTCGGCCGGGAGGATCAGGGCTTCAGTTGGGAGTCGACCGATCGGGCCGCCGCACTGAAGGCGGCTGTCAACGCCTAACACAGGCACTGTCCGCCACACCTGATACAACTTCAGCGTGGCCAAAGACGATGGAAAGGCAGAGGGGACCGAGCAACTTGCTCTGGTCCTCTCTGCTGTTCCCGGGGCGCGTGTCATTTCCAAGGCTCAGAAGAAGGCCGCCGCGAAAGAGGTCGAGCTCGCCGAGTCGATGCCCGTCGCCCGCGTAGCCGTCGATATTCCGCACTCGCACCTTGATCGGCTATTCGACTACTCCGTTCCAGTCGCCCTCGACGAAGGCGCCCAGGCAGGTTGCCGAGTCAAAGTCCGGTTCGCTGGCAAACTGGTCGACGGTTTCCTGGTCGACCGCATCGACAAGAGCGATCACGAGGGCAAGCTCGGCGTGCTCGCCAAGGTGGTGTCGCCTGAGCCGGTTCTGCGTCCCGACGTTCTGGTCGCCGCGAGGCTCGTGGCCGATCGCTATGCCGGGACGCTTGCCGATGTCCTCAGACTGGCCATACCTCCGCGACATGCGCGAACGGAGGGGCTGAAGGTTGTCCCTGCACCCGGGTCTCCTCTCGTTATCGATCCCGCGTCCTGGCAGTCATACGAATCGGGTGTGGGTTTTCTCGAAGCACTGGCCCATGGAGAAAGTCCGCGAGCCTGTTGGTCTGCGCTGCCGGGCCCCGATCCTGCGATCGGCATCGCTCAGGCTGCTGTCGCGACTCTGCGTTCGGGCAGGGGTGTTGCCATTTGTGTTCCCGATGTACGCGATGTCGCCCGTTTTGACGAAGCCTTCGCCAAGGTTGTCGGTGAAGGCAACTACGTCGTTCTTCACGCTTCGCAGGGTCCTGCAGAGCGATACAGATCCTTCCTCGCTTTGTCACGTGGCCAGATCAAGGCCGTCATCGGCACCCGTGCCGCTGCCTTCGCTCCAGTTCATGATCTCGGACTGGTTGTGATGTGGGACGACGGAGACGACCTTTTCGCCGAACAACGCGCGCCCTATCCGCATCCCCGCGAGATCCTCCTGACCCGCGCGCTTGATCGGGATGCCGCGGTTTTGATCGGCGGATATGCCCGCACTGCCGAAGCCCAGCAACTCGTCGAGAGTGGTTGGTGTCGGGAGTTGAGTGCCACTCTTCCCGCCCGTCGCGAAGCCTGGCCCCGCGTCGAAATAACCGACGGTTCCGTGGCCGGGGGAGCGCCCGCACGCTTGCCGAAGGCCGTTTTTTCGGCAATTCGCTCTGCTTCGGGTCCTGTCTTGGTTCAGGTGCCGCGCCGCGGCTACCGGGCTGTGCTCGCCTGCCACCACTGTCGCTCGAGGGCCGAATGCCTGAAGTGTCACGGACCACTGTCACAGGCCTCCTCCGGTTCCCTTCCCGAGTGTGCATGGTGCGGAACCAAGGTTGAGTCGTGGGAATGCACGCATTGCCACGGCCATCAATTGCGGGCACCGGTCGTCGGCACGCTGCGCACTGCCGAAGAGATCGGCAAGGCCTTCCCAGGCATCGCCGTCATCACCTCCGGAGGTTCGACCGTTCTCGATTCCGTTCCGGCTGAGAGGTCGATCGTCCTGGCGACACCTGGCGCCGAGCCCTATGTCGACGGGGGATACGACGTCGTCGTGTTGCTCGATACCTGGCTCATGCTTGGCCGCCAGGAACTCCGGGTCGAAGAGGAAGCACACCGCCGCTGGTTCAACGCCCTCGCGATGGCCTCTGAGGGGGGCGCCGGCGTCGTCGTCGGCGAACCCGCGCAATTGCAGGCCCTCATCCGTACCGATCCCGTCGGCTTTGCGCAAAGGGAACTTGCGAGCCGGACTGCAGCCCATATGCCACCGGCCGCCAGAATCGCGACGGTCGAGTCGACCACCGATGTCATCGCGGCTCTTGCCGACGCAAACTGGCCGCCGGATACCGAGGTACTCGGGCCGGTGCCGATTGCTCCAGTTCGCAACGCGGGGCCTTCGGGAGATGACCGTGAACGCCTGATCCTGCGCGTACCGAGGCGCGGGGGCCCAGCGTTGGCCGAGAGCCTCAAGGTCGAGCAATCCAGGCGCAGCGCCGCCAAACTTGCGCCGCTACGGGTCCAGATCGACCCGCTCACCTTCTGACGCCTAGACTCGGCGGCGTGAGATTGGTCTTTGCCGGAACCCCCGAAGTCGCCGTTCCCGCTCTTGAGTCACTAGTCGCGAGCCGACACGAAGTGGTCGCAGTTCTCACCAGACCGGATGCCCCTGCGGGCCGTGGCCAGGGCTTGGAGCAGTCCCCAGTCGCCGCAAGGGCGAGCGAACTCGGTATCGAAGTCCTGAAACCGGCAAATCCTTCCGATCCCGAGTTCCTCAAGAAGCTACGGGAACTCGCCCCCGACTGCTGTCCGGTGGTCGCCTACGGAGCCATCTTGCGACGCGAAGCGCTGAACCTGCCCGAATTCGGCTGGATCAACCTGCACTTTTCGGTGCTTCCGGCGTGGCGCGGAGCGGCTCCCGTTCAGCGGTCGATCATTGCAGGTGACGAGGTCACCGGTGCCTGCATTTTCAGCATTGTGGAGGAACTCGACGCCGGGCCCGTGCTAGGTCTCCTGACCGAACGGATCCTCGACACAGATACAGCGGGGGACTTGTTGGATCGCCTCGCCGGTTTCGGCGCCGGACTCCTAAAGGACGTCATCGACCACATTGAGGATGGCGATATTTCGGCCATGCCGCAGGCCGAGGATGGCACTTCCTATGCCCCCAAACTCACCGTCGAAGACGGCCATATCGACTGGACTGCGCCTTCCTTCGCGATCGACCGTCAGATCCGCGGCTGCACGCCAGCGCCGGGCGCCTGGACCGTCCTGAGCGGAGAGCGCTTCAAGGTCGGCCCGGTCGGCACCACTGATGAGTGCACGCTGAAACCCGGAATCATCGCAGTTGGCAAGAACGAAGTCCGCGTTGGAACGGGCACCACGGACGTCATACTCGGTGAGGTCCAGCCACACGGCAGGAAACGCATGAACGCCGCTGACTGGGGCCGAGGCGCCAAACTCGACGGCGAGGCGCGATTCGCGTGACCGATTCGGTTCGCACCGCTGCTTTCGACGTCCTCCGTGCCATCGATGAGCGCGACTCCTACGTCAATCTGCTGCTCCCTGCCATGCTCCGTGAGCGGCACATCGAGGGTCGCGACGCCGCCTTCGCGACCGAACTGACGCATGGCACCCTGCGCCGTCGAGGCACCTACGACGCGATCATCAACCTGGCGGTGAGCAAGGGGATAAGGACGGTCGATCCCGCCGTGTTGGATGTTCTGCGGCTCGGCGCCCATCAGATTCTGTCGATGCGCGTTCCTTCGCATGCCGCAGTCTCAACATGTGTCGACCTCGTGCGCTCGGAGGTGGGCCACAAACCTGTCCATTTCACGAATGCGGTCCTGCGCAAGATCTCGCAGGGCGACCTCGATTCATGGCTCGTCCGAGCCACGCGTGGCAAATCGAAGATCGAGACGCTTTCCATCGTCCATTCACACCCGGTATGGATCATCGAGGCACTGAATGAGGCTCTCGGAGAAAATTGGAAAGAGACTGAAAAGCTGCTCGCTGCCCAGAACGAGGCCCCCAAGGTCACTCTTGTCGCCCGTCCGGGTTTGTGCGAACCGGACGAACTCCCGGGGGAGCCAGGTCGATTCTCGCCCTATGCCCGTTATCTCGACGCGGGCGATCCCGGTGCGATCCCGGCGGTTGCCGAGGGTCGCGCGGGCGTCCAGGACGAGGGATCCCAACTCGTGGCGATTGCCTTGGCAGATGCGCCTCTCGAAGGCAGCGACGGGCGTTGGCTCGACTTGTGTGCCGGTCCGGGCGGCAAGGCAGCTTTGCTGGGAGCAATCGCGGCACAACGCGGCGCCTCGCTCGTTGCCAACGAAGTTCAGCCGCATAGAGCTGAACTCGTCGCCCAATCGCTTCGACTTTTGAGCAACACCACGGTCACGGTCGATGATGGCCGCGAGGGCCCTTGGGAAGCAGGGAGCTTCGACCGCGTTCTCGTTGACGCCCCCTGCACAGGTCTTGGTGCTTTGAGGCGTCGGCCCGAATCTCGCTGGCGACGAATGCCATCGGACCTCGATCAGCTCGTGCCGCTCCAGAAGGCACTGCTGACCCGTGCCCTGGAATTGGTGCGTCCCGGTGGTGTCGTCGTCTATGCCACCTGTTCGCCGCATCGCGCTGAGACCACCGGCGTCCTCGATGCCGTGCTCGTAGGCCGCGACGACG
>JBDSQP010000150.1:0-5566 GCA_039929755.1 Aeromicrobium sp.
CGGTCGCTCGATCGTTATGGTCCCGAGTTCTCGTACCAGCACTTTGCGCACTTCAAACACCTTCATATGCTTGCGGGCACTATCGCTGGTGGCGCCGTCCTCATGGTCGGATCGCAGTTGGCCCCTACCCGCAAGCTGTTGCTCAAGCTTCGCGACCAAGGCACCGGCCCTGACGAAGAGAAGCGTGCCAAGTCGTGGTTCAAGTTGCTCCTGATCGGCAAGGCCGGAGACAAAAATGTCACCACTCAGGTCAGCGGTGGCGATCCGGGATATACCGAGACTTCCAAGATGCTCAGCGAGGCAGCGATGTGCCTCGCCTTCGACACGCTTCCCGATGTCTCGGGCCAGACGACGACGGCGATCGCCATGGGCGATGCGCTGATCAAAAGGCTGCAAGCTGCCGGCATTACCTTCGAAGTCGTTTCCTAGACTTCAAACGCCGGGCTATGTGGCGAGGGTGGCTTCGACCCTCAGGCTGTCGGCAGACTCGTCGGCGACTAGCTCGACGGTTCCCGTCACCCGACCTGCGGCCTTGACATCCTCGATCGCAGAGGCGAGCAGATCGAGTTGCTGCTGCTTGCCACGGATGACGAGCGCAGCGACCTCGGTCTTCATCCCGACCTTGGCAACCGATTTCGCGCCGCGTATGCCCGCGAGCGCGACGGCAGCGAGCGTGAGAACCGCGGGATCCTGCTCAGATGTCGAGAGGTCGGTACCGACCGTCGGCCAAGCCGCTCGGTGGATCGAACCCGTCTGCCACCACGACCAGACTTCCTCGGTGACATAGGGAAGGAACGGTGCGAGTAGGCGCAACTGGACCGACAGGGCGAGCGCAAAGGCCGCCTTCGCCGATGCGCCGGAAGCGTCGTCCTGACGGACCCGTTCCTTGACCAGCTCGAGGTAGTCGTCGCAGAAATCCCAGAAGAATTTCTCGGTGACCTCAAGCGCGGTCGAGTAGTCGAAGTCCTCGAACGCAGTTGTTGCGGTGTCGACAACGAGTCGCAGGCGAGAAAGCAGGGCCAGGTCGATCGGCTCGGTGACCCTTGAGGCGTCGAGGTATGAGGCGTCTGCTCCGATCCCGTATGCCTCCGGGGCCGCGAGCACGAACTTGCTGGCGTTGAGAACTTTCATGGCCAGGCGGCGGCCGACCTTCATCTGCTGTTCGTCGAAGGGTGAGTCAGCGCCTGGTCGCGCACCGGCGGCACGCCAGCGGACGGCGTCGGCGCCATAGGTTTCAAGGATTTCGTCAGGCACGACCACGTTGCCCTTGGACTTGCTCATCTTCTTGCGGTCGGGGTCGACGACGAAACCGGAGATCGAGGCGTTCTTCCACGGCGCCACTCCGTGCTCGAGGTGAGCGCGGACGACCGTGGAGAACAGCCAAGTGCGGATGATGTCGTGGGCCTGGGGCCGAAGGTCCATCGGGAATGTGCGCTCGAAGAGATCCTGGTCGCGTCCCCAGCCCGTAGCGATCTGCGGGGTGAGCGAAGACGTCGCCCACGTGTCGAGAACGTCAGGGTCGGCGACGAATCCCCCGGGCTTACCGCGCTGGTTCTCGTCGAATCCTTCGGGAGCTTGGGAGGCTGGATCGATCGGCAACTCTGCCTCGGTCGGGATGAGAGGCGTGTCGTACTCGGGTTCGCCCTGGTCATCGAGGCGATACCAAACGGGGAAGGCAACGCCGAAGAAACGCTGACGAGAGACGAGCCAGTCGCCGTTGAGGCCCTCGATCCAGTTGGTGAGGCGATGCTGCATGTAGTCGGGGTGCCACTTGATCTCGTCGCCGCGGGCAATGAGTTTTTCGCCGAGTTCGGCGTCCCGGCCACCGTTGGTGAGGTACCACTGGCGGGTCGACACGATCTCGAGCGGCTTGTCGCCCTTTTCGAAGAAGTTGGCCATACGCTGCGTGGGCTTTGGTTCGCCGTCGAGGTCGCCGGACTCGCGCAAAGCGCTGACCACGAGTTCGCGTGCCGAGAATGTCGTCTTGCCGGCGAGTTCGGCATATAGTTCGCGGCCGTCGACCGACTCGACCCATTCGGGGGTGTCGGCGAGTATGCGGCCGTCGCGACCGATGATCGTGCGATTGGGGAGCTGGAGCTCGCGCCACCAGATGACGTCGGTGAGGTCACCGAAGGTGCAGCACATTGCAATGCCGGCACCCTTGTCCATTTCGGCTGCAGTGTGTGCGACGACGGGGATCTCGACTCCGAACAGGGGTGAGCGAACCGTCGTGCCAAAAAGTGGCTTATAGCGCTCGTCGTCAGGGTGGGCGATCAACGCGACGCAGGCCGCAATCAGTTCGGGACGAGTCGTCTCGATGAAGACGGGTTCATCGGCGCCGTCGAACGCGATGCGGTGGTAGTGGCCCGGATAGTCGCGGGCCTCAAGCTCGGCCTGGGCGACGGCAGTCTGAAAGGTGACGTCCCACAGGGTAGGGGCGTCTTGCTGATAGGCCTCGCCACGCGAAAGGTTGCGCAGGAACGCACGCTGCGAAGCGGCTCGGGCGTCGTCGCCGATCGTCGTGTACGTCTCGTTCCAGTCGACCGAGAGGCCGAGAGTGCGCCACAGCTTTTCGAAGACCTTCTCGTCCTCGGCGACGAGTTGTTCGCACAGCTCGATGAAATTGCGGCGGCTGATGGGGATTTGCCGCGCCTTGGGATCCGGGTTTTCCGGTGGTACGAATCCGGAGTCATACGGCAATGACGGATCGCACCGCACGCCGAAATAGTTCTGGACACGACGCTCGGTCGGCAGGCCGTTGTCATCCCACCCCATCGGGTAGAAGACCTCTTTGCCGCTCATCCGCTGATAGCGGGCGATGAGGTCGGTATGTGTGTAGGAGAACACGTGGCCCACGTGGAGCGAGCCCGAAACCGTCGGCGGAGGCGTGTCGATCGAGAAGACTTCCTCGCGGGTCTTCGATCGATCGAAGCGGTAGGTGCCTTGCTCTTCCCAGCGCGCGGACCATGCGGCTTCGAGACCTTCGAGAACGGGCTTTTCTGGGACGGTGTTCATGATGGGCAATCCTATTGCCCGCGGGCCCCCGGCCTTCCGGTGGCTGCGACAATGGAAGGGATGAGACCTACGTATGGCGACGTTGAGCGGGCACTGCTCGGCCGTTGGCCCGAAACCAAGCTTGAGCCGTCCCTCGACCGCATCCGTGCGTTGACCCGACTGCTCGGCGACCCGCAAACCGCCTACCCGGTCATTCACCTGACCGGTACCAACGGCAAGACGTCGACCAGCCGCATGATCGATGAGTTGCTCCGAGCCATCGGGCTGCGTACGGGCCGCTTCACGAGTCCTCACCTTCAATCGATGACCGAACGCATTTGCATCGACGGCGCGCCCCTCTCCGAGGAGCTCTTCGTGGACGCGTTCGCCGACGTCGCCGCGTTCGCGCAGATCGTCGACGACAGCTCGGCGCATCCACTCTCGTTCTTCGAAATGATCGTCGGAATGGGCTACGCGGCCTTCGCCGATGCGCCCGTTGATGTCGCAGTCGTCGAGGTAGGAATGGGCGGCTCCTGGGATGCGACGAACGTGGCCGATGGCCAGGTCGCGGTGATCACGCCGATCGGTATCGACCACGCGCGATACCTGGGAGACAACCCCGAAACCATCGCTGTCGAAAAGGCCGGCATCATCAAGCCCGGCTCCCGGGTCGTCGTGGCCGAGCAGGAGCAGGCCGTCCTCGACGTCATCACGCAGCGCGCCAATGAGGTCGGCGCCGCGATCAGCTACGAGGGCAACGACTTCAACGTGTTGTCCCGCATTCCCGCCCTGGGAGGCCAGATGCTCGAACTCCAGGGCATCTCGGGACGCTACGACGAAGTCTTCCTCCCGCTTTATGGCGCTCACCAGGCCCACAATGCCGCGTATGCCTTGGCAGCCGTGGAGTCGTTCATCGGCGGTGTGCAGATCGACGGCGACCTCGTACGCGAGGCATTCGCCAACGTTTCCTCGCCGGGACGCCTCGAAGTCGTCCGTACGAGCCCGACGATCGTCCTCGACGCAGCGCACAACCCGCACGGTGCTGCCGCGACGGTCGATGCCGTCCAGGAAGCGTTCAACTTCAGCCCGCTCATCGGCGTCGTGGGTGTCATGGTCGACAAGGACATGGAAGAGATGCTGAGGATTTTCGAGCCCGTCATGTCGCAGATCGTGTGCACGCAGAACAGCACTGACCGCTCGATGCCGTCCGCAGAACTTGGCGAACTTGCTGAGGAAATCTTCGGCGAGGACCGTGTCCACATCACCAGCCGTCTGGACGATGCGCTCGAGATGGCGATCGGTATGGCCGAGGCCGCCGAAGGCTACGAAGAGGCGTTCGGCAGCGGGGGAGTCCTGGTGACCGGATCGGTCGTCACAGTCGGTGAGGCGCGAGTGCTGCTGGGAAGCGATCACTGATGCGAGCGATGTGTTCGGCGATGTTGTCGCTTGAAGCGATTATTTTGCTTCTTTCCATGCCTGTCATGATCGTCACGCAGGACGTAAACAAGGCGCTCGCGTTCGGCGTCGGCGGTGGCCTCGCACTCCTGTGCCTACTGACGACCGCCATGTTGCGCAAACCTTGGGCCTATGGGCTGGGCCACGCAACGCAAGCCGCCGCGATCGCCATGGGGTTCCTCGTTCCCGTCATGTTCTTCATCGGCGCGATGTTCGCCGCGCTCTGGTTCGGCGCTTTCTTTCTCGGCCGCAAGATCGAAGCCGACAAGGCCGCCTGGGCCGCGAACGAGTCGGCAACTTCCTAGGTCGGCTCTGTCTGGGCCGGGCCAGTTTTGGACTGCCACCACAGGGCAAGAACGGGAAGTATCGCGGGCACGTTGCCGTACCCCTGGCCGAATTGTGACCACACCGTCGCGTCCGGGAACCACCTGGGAATCGCCAGGCTAAGGGCGCCGACGGCGATGACGCCCACGATCTCCGCGCAACAGGCCACCACGGCCAGGCGGCGATGCCGTCCGTGATCGGCCTGTATGACGAGGGCGGTGCCCACGGCATACACGCAGGCGGCGAATGCCGAAAGGCAATAGGCGAAAAGGGCCGGCTCTGGCCTCGTGGCCAGCTGGACGATGCTTCGCGCGCCCGCCGCCACCGTGAGGAAACCGTAGGTCAGGGCGAGGACGCGGCCTGGCCCGACCCTCGCTGCCGATTCAGGCATGGCTCGATGTCGCGGCAAGCCGCAGCAGGACGACTGCCAACACCAGGCAGCCGACTGCCATAGCTCCCGAACCCCAGCGATCCCCGTCCAGTTGAACGGCGCCGGCCGTCGCTGGGAGGACGAGCGGCGCGATTACGAGATAGCCGATATGTGTGGCGAGTTCATCGGGTCGGGAACCGTTGGCGATCCGCAAACCCTCGACGAGGCAAAGGATCACAGTGACGCCTGCGAGCAAGGTTAGGCAGGCCTCGACCGCCGCGGGACGGCGACGGTGGCGTGCGGCACACGCAACGCAGACGACAGAGAGCACGACCGCATAGGCGATGGCCGTGATGTGCAGGGATCTCACGAAACGGGCTCGAGGCTGTGATCGTCGACGTGTTCGTCACGGGGGTCGTTGGG